>NZ_JBFAHJ010000008.1:167391-329374 GCF_040654115.1 Nonomuraea sp. NPDC050786 | reverse complement strand
GCCTTGCGCGCGCCGTCGAGGCGCTGCCTGCGCACCTTGGCGTGCAGCGCGGCCACCCGCCAGGCGGCCTTACGCCGCCGCTTGCTGCCCCGCTTCGTGCGGGCGAGGCGGCGCTGAGCATCGGCCAGACGGCCGGCGGAGGCGATCAGGTGGCGCGGGTTGGCCAGGTGCTCGCCGTCGCCCGTGGTGACCAGCGACGCCACGCCCATGTCGATCCCGGCAACCGCTCCGGTCGCGGGCAGGGGCACGGCGGGGACGTCGTCGCACGACAACACGACGTACCAGCGGGAGCCTTCCCGCTTGACGCCGATCGTCTTCACCCGGCCCTTCACGGCCCGGTGCTGGTGCACCCGCACATGTCCGATGCCGAGCAGGTAAACCCATCGCACCGGTTCGTGCGGTTGGGAGTCCCACCTCGCGCCGTTCTTGGTCGCGGGCCACTCCACGATGTCGAACCGGCCCCGGCCTTTGAAGCGCGGGTACCCGGCCTTCTGCCCGGCCCTGACTCTGCGGAACGCCGCGAACGCCCTGTCGAGACGGCGCAGGGTCTGCTGCTGGGACCCCGCCGACCAGCGGCCCTGCCCGTCAGGGTCGGCTCTGCGGATCTCTTTCAACTCCGCCGACTGCTCGCCGTAGCGGACCGTGACACCGGCCTTGGCGTAGGCGGCGCGCCGGTGCTCCAGCGCGGCGTTGTACAGCTGCCGGTGATCCTCCAGGCACTGCGTGAGCGCGGCGGCCTGCTTGCTGGTGGGGCGCAGCAGGAACGTGACCGACCTGCGCACTCCCACCCCCCACGTTCGGTAACGAGACGACCACGGTATCGGCCGGCACCGACAAAACCAGGAAGGACAGCTGTGATGCGCGGACCAGGCAGGTCAGGGCACGCTCGGGCCTTGGCGGCCCTCCCGCTCCCGATTCCCCCGACGGCTGAAGCCGCCGGTCCTCTCGGGAGCATCTGATGGCAGCCGCCGGCGACAGATCCGACAGAGCGCTGAACCCCCGTGTCATCGAGGAGAGGCGCCATGCGAGAACGGGCCCGGCGAGCGACACGACGTCATGGTCGCTCGCCGGGCCCGCAGCCGAACGCGCCGGTCAGGCGACCTGGAAGCCCGCTTCCTCGACGGCCTGGCGGATCAGGTCATCGTCCAGCGTCGAGTGGCCCGTTACGTCCATCTTGCCCGTCGGCAGATCGACGAGGACATCCGTGACGCCGGCGATCTCGCCCACCGCCGTGGTGATCGAGTTCACGCAGTGCTCGCAGTTCATGCCCTGGACGACGTACGTGCTGGTGCTCATGTCACTCCTCATAGGTGTTCGGTGCAGTGAGTGGGTTGCGGTTGGGAGGTCCTTGCGGGGGCTCGTGAGGCGACGGCGATGTGCGGGCGTCCGGTGAGGGGGTGCGGTCCGACGTGGGCGCGTACGCCGAAGACGTCCTCGATGAAGGCCGGCGTCAGCACCTCCAGGGGCGGGCCGTGGCCGGCGACGTGGCCTTCGCGCAGGACGACGACCTGGTCGGCGTAGGCGGCGGCCTGGTCGAGGTCGTGCAGGGCGGCCAGCAGCGTGAGGCCCAGGGAGCGGATCAGGTCCAGCAGGAGGAGCTGGGAGCCGACGTCCAGGTGGTTGGTAGGTTCGTCGAGGACCAGCAGCGGCGCCTGTTGGGCCAGGGCGCGGGCGAGCAGGACGCGTTGCCGCTCGCCGCCCGACAGAGTGGTCAGCAGCCGGTCGGCGGCCCACTCCATGCCGACCCGTTCCAGGGCAGTGACGACCACCGCGCGGTCGGCCGCGCTGTCCCGGTCGAGCAGCCGTTTGTGGCTGTGGCGGCCGGTGGCGACGACCTCGGCGACGGACAGCTGGTCGGCGACCTGGTTGTGCTGGGGGAGCACGGCGCGGTGGCGGGCGGCCTGGCGCGGCCCCATCCGCCACAGGTCCTGCCCGTCCAGCCGGACCACGCCGCCGGACGGGCGCAGCGACCGGTAGACGGTACGCAGCAGCGTGGACTTGCCGCTGCCGTTGGGGCCGACGAGCGCGACGAACTCGCCGGGCCCCGCGGTCAGGGTCACGTCGTTGACGATGGGACGGGCGTCGATGTGGGCGCTGACGCCGGCCAGGTCAAGTCGCATGAGTGCCTCCGGTCGATCGGCGGCGCAGCAGCCAGAGGAAGAACGGCACGCCGAGCCCGGTGGTGAAGATGCCGACCGGCAGCTCGTTGGGCCGGTCGGCGATGCGGGCGGCCAGGTCCACCAGCACCAGGAAGAGCGCCCCGGTCAGCAGGGAGACCGGCAGCAGGCGGCGGTGGTCGGCGCCGACGACGAATCGGATCGCGTGCGGGATCATCAGCCCGATGAAGCCGATGCCGCCGACGACGCTGACCACGGTGGCCGTGAGCAGCGACCCGGCCACCAGCAGCCCGATCCTGAGCGTCGCGACCGGCACGCCGATGGCGACGGCGGCTTCCTCGCCGGCCAGCAGCGCGTTCAGCGCGCGGCCCTGCAGGAGCAGCCAGAGCAGGCAGCCGGCGATGAGCAGGGCGGGCACGGTCAGGTCGGTCCAGGAGGCGCCGGCGACGCTGCCCATGAGCCAGAACATCATGCCCTGCAGCTCTGTGGGGTTGAGCTGGAGCTGCACGAACGTGGTGGCCGCGGTGCAGAGGTAGCCGACGGCGACGCCGGTCAGCACCAGCCAGGAGTCCAGCAGCCGTCCCGCGCGCTGGGCCAGGACGTACACCAGCAGGGCCGACAGCATGGCGGCGGCGAAGGCGGCGCCCGTGACGCCGAGCGCCCCGGCCAGCGCGGTGCTGCCGAGCGCGGGGACCAGCACGGCCCCGAGGGAGGCCGCCGAGGAGACGCCCAGCACGTACGGGTCGGCGAGCGGGTTGCGTACCAGGGACTGCAGCGCGACCCCGGCCACCGACAGGCCGGCCCCGGCGAGCGCGGCCAGCAGCGCGCGCGGGGCGCGGATCTCCCAGACGACCTGGCTGAGCAGCGGGTCCGCCTGCGCGCCCCTACCGGACAGATGCGCCCAGACCACACCCCAGACCTGGCCGAGCGGGAGGTTGACCGAACCGATGGAGATGCCCACCACCAGCGCCGCGACCAGGCCGGCGGCCAGGGCGGCCAGCAACAGCCCGGTCGCCGGCCCGGAGACGAGATGCGGGCGCCGGGACGTCAGGGTGTCACTCACCGGGGTGGACCACCTTGGAGATCTTCTCCACGGCCCAGGCGTTGAGCGGGCCGAGGTACACGCCGTCGGAGACCACCGTGTACGTCTTGGACCTGGACGCGGCCCACTGCGGGTAGGCGGCGAACAGCCTGGCCGCCTCCTGGTCGCCGTTCTCGTCCGGGGTGAACAGCCCGACCACGAGCACGTCGACCTGGGCGGTGGCGAGCTGCTCCTTGTTGAGGGTGCGGGTCATGTCCGCGGTCTGCCCGGCGAACGCGTTGACGGCGCCGGCGGCCTTGATGACGTCGTCGTAGATGCCGCCGGTCATCACGGCGGGCAGTCCGTTGGCGTTCATCATGGACATGCCGGGATAGGCGATGAGCACCTTTCTGGGCGGCATGCCGGCGACGCGGGTGCGTACGGCCTCGACGCGGGCGCGGAGCTTGCCGATCAGGTCGAGCGCGCGGTCCTGGACGTCGAAGATCCGGCCCAGCAGGGCGATGAACTCCAGCGAGGAGTTGATCGACTGGTTGCGGTAGGCGCGCCGCTCCTCCTCGGTGGCCTCGGGCTTGCCCATCGCGCAGTTGACCGGGTTGACCAGCGAGGTGATCCCGGCGGCGGCGAGCTGCTCACGGGTGGCGAACCCGTTCTTGGCGTCGAACCCGCCGGACCAGGTGGACACCACCAGGTCGGGCTTGAGCTTGAGCACCTGCTCGGCGGGGACGTCGAAGTTCTTGTTCATCGTCAGCCCGCCGGTCGGCAGCGCCTTGATCTTGCCGATCATGGACGGGTCGTCGGAGACGCCGTAGCTCTGGGCGTTGGCGAGGACGGCCTTGTCGAGGCCGAGCATGATGAAGCTCTCCACCTCGCCCACGCTGGTCCCGTTCAGGATCAGTACGCGCTGCGGCGGCCGTTGGAAGGTGACCCGCGTTCCGCAGTTGTCGAAGCTCAGGGGATAGCCGGTCCGTCCGGCGGCGGACGTGGTGGAGAGCTCTATGGAGCCGCGGTCGGAGCCGCCGGGGGCACCGCAGGCGGCGGCGGTCAGGGCCACGAGCGCGGCCAGGACGATGACAGATTTCATGCGTGTGCGCTTTCTGGGGGTCGGGTCTGGAGAAGCGCACGCCGCGGCAGGCCACGGAGGTGGCCGGCGCGGCGGCGCCCGGCTGGTGGCCGGAAGACCCACAGATGGCGGAACGAGATCGCACGGCCAGGGCAGGCGTCTGCTCAACGGCGCGCTGAAACCCAGGTGCGGCACTCAGCGGCGCGACCTGTTACGGCACGCTGGATTGGCGCAGCCTGACGAGCCGGCTGGGACAGCCGGCACACGATCTCCGGATCACATGACCACTGCGGGTCCGGCCGGCCCTCCGGGCGGCCCCCGCAGCACGAGGACATGCTTCAGGAACAGCCGGATACGCGCGCCCTCGTCCTCGCGCGCCCGCGGGACCGCCCGCGGCCGGGTGGAGCTCCATCCGGCCGCCATGAGGAACAGGACCAGCAGCGGGCGCAGCACCCATCCGGCCAGCTGCCGGACCAGGGCGCACAGGCCCGCCTCCAGCCAGCGCAGCCAGACGGAGGTGAGCACCACGCTGGCCGCGTGCACGAGCAGCATCCCGAAGCTGGGGAAGCCCGTGGCCTCCGTGTGGTGCATCCCGCTCATCCCGGCCATGTCCGCACAGTGGGCCGCCGCGGCCTGCCGGCTGGAGCTCTGGCTGAGCAGGATGTGCAGGACGACCTGCGACGCGGCCGTCGCGGGGAGGATGGAGGCCAGCGTGCGTTCGCGTCCGGTCAGGGCCAGCGCGGGCAGCAGGAGGAGCAGGAAGCCGCTCGCCGCCGCCGCCGGGTCGAAGGACCCTCCGCCGGCCAGGTGTCCGAGCGTGGCGAGAGCGGCGCACGTGACGGCGAAGCTCGCCGCGCGCACCCACCTCACCACAGAGAACGGACCCATCGTGGCCAGATCCTCCCACACTCTCGCCCAGGTCTGGAGATCAGACGACCCTCGCCGCCGCCGGGTCAGGACGGCGGGCCGCGAAGAGGGATACGCGGCCCGCCCTCGCCCGGTTCGGCCGCGGCGGCAGATCAGGAACTTCTCGTGGTGGTGCCACACTGGTGGGGTGAGTGACGACGGTCGCCCTGCCCCGCCAGTGACCAGCGTCTCCATCGTGGTGCTGACGATGGCCAGGCGCATCGAGAACGAGCTCGGCTCCGCTCTCGCGCCGCTGGGCCTGACGGTCAGCCGGCTGGGGCTGCTGGGGCACATCGCCGGTGTGCCCGGCGCGTCGTACAGCGATCTGGCCCGCATGTCGGGCATCACGGTGCAGAGCGTGCACGCCGCGGTGAAGGCGCTGGTGGCGGCGGGGCTGGTGCGCGACCACACCGTACGCGCGGGCTCGGCCTCCGTGATCGAGCTGACGCCGGACGGCTCCCGCCTGCTCCGGGCCGCCACGGACGCGGTGGGCGAGGTCGACGAGCGGCTGTTCGGCCCAGCGGCCGACCCCATCCAGCGCCGGATCGGCCAGGCGGTCCTCGCCGCCTTCAGGGGCGAATCGGCCGGCTGAGGGGCTCTCGAGCAAGCCAACCTTCAGGGCGGCTGAAGCATGCCCTAAGCTTCAGGCAGCCTGAAGGTTGGAGGAAGAAATGTTGCTGGAACATGTCCTGCTCTCCGTGCACGTGCTGGGCAGCATCGTGTTCGTCGGGGGCTCGGCCGTGGCGACGAGCCTGTTCCCCCGCTACGCGCCCGCGGCGGGCGGAGAGGGGCGCAGCAGGGACGTCGCCGTCGCCCTGCACCGCATCACCGGCGGTTATGCCGCGTTCGGCCTCATCGTGCCGCTGGTCGGAATGGTCATGGCAGGCGTCCAGGGGCGGATGGGCGAGATCTGGATCATCGTCTCCATGGCCCTCACCGCTGCCGCGGCCCTGCTGCTCGCCACGCAGATCTACCCGCGCCAGCGTCAGGCGCTCGCCGACCCCGGCGACGGCGACCCCGCACGGCTGCGGCGGCTGAGCATGCTCGCCGGCTTCTACAACCTGACGTGGGCGATCGTCGTGGTCCTGATGATCGCACGGCCCGGCTCCGGCGCGGGCGCGTGAGGCCCATGCGCCTGCTGCGGATCGCCGCCGCCGCCGAGCTGAGCACGCTGCTCGTCCTGCTCGCGAACCTGCTCACCGTGCACGCCAAGGCCATCACCACCCTCTGCGGCCCGCTGCACGGCGTCTCCTACGTGGCCGTCATCGCGGCCACCTCCCTCGCCTCCTCCACGGCGCCGAACGGCGCCCTGTGGCGGGCCTTCATCCCCGGAATCGGCGGCCTGCTCGCCCAGCGCGCCCTGGGCGTACGGCGAGGCTGACATGACGGACCGCTGACGACGGCCTACGTGGCCAGGCGCCGCCTCGTCCTGCCCGAGCGCGGCGCTTCAGGTCCGAAGCACCCGCCGGTGCCGGCCTGGTGAATCCTTTTGCGGGGTGGGGGCCTCTTATGGGGTGATGACCACGCTGACAAGGAGATGGGGTATGGACGTGGCTGACCGCTCGTGGGCGAGCGCGCAGCTCATCGAGGCCGCGCAGGCCGGTGATCGCGAGTCGATCACCGCGGTGATCCACGGTGCCCATGTGCACGTGCGGCGCTTCGCGGAGCATCTCTGTGCGTCCCCGCAGGACGCCGAGGACGCCGCGCAGGAAGCGTTGATCATCCTCTACCGGAAGATCGGCTCTCTGCGCGCCACGGGGGCGCTGGCATCGTGGATGTTCAGAATCGTCCGGAACGAGTGCCTGCGCCGCGCGCGACTGCTGTTCGACCGCGATGCGGAGGCCGGCGCCGATCTGGCCACCTCGGCCGAGGACGAGGCCATCCGGCGGCTGGAAGCCGAACTCGTCGCGCAGGCGATCAGGGAGCTCCCCGATGTGCAGCGCAGAGTGCTGATCATGCGGGACGTACTGGGCTACCCGGGCCGGAGGGTCGCGGAGGTGCTCGGCCTGAGCAACGCCGCCATGAAGTCCCAGCTGCACCGGGCTCGCACCCGGCTGCGGCTCAGCCTGGGCGACCTGACCGGCCCCGCCGGGGGACCGCATGACCCCGAAGCCGCCGGCGCCTGACCTGAGCCGAGCCGCATTTCCACAGTCCCGAGCTTGAAGAGGGAGTTCCGCCATGCTTGAAACCGGATCGCCTGCGCCCGACGTGGTGCTGGAGGACACCGACGGCCAGGCCGTGCGCCTGTCCGGCCATCGGGGCGGTCATGCCTCGCTGATCTATTTCATGCGCTCGACGTCGTGCCCGGTCTGCAACAGGCACGTCCAAGACCTCATCCGGCGCCGCGACGAGCTCGCGGCCCACGACGTCCAGGTGTTCGTCGCGGTTCCTGAGGACCGTAAGGAAGCGGCCGCGTGGAAGGCCGAGCGCCAGGTGCCGTTCCCCGTCCTCGTAGGGCGCCGGGGGACCCCGCACGAGATGATCGGCCTGAGCAGGAAGGTCTTCGGCTCACTGCAGCAGTCAGGCAGCGTCCTCATCGACTCCCAGGGCGTCATCCGCCACGCCCACGGCGCCACCCTGCCCACCGGCGGCTACGACAAGAAAGGGATCCTTGCCGCGGTGGAGGGTCTTCGCGCCGGCGGAGGCCGCTGACGGCGAACCGGGCGGGAGCCCGCCGCCGGCGGCCTGTTCCCGCTGTATCAGCCTGGCGCGTAAGGTGCCCGAATGATCGAGATACCCGAGGCGTTCGCCCAGAGCACCGTCGAGCGTGAAGGAGAGCCCGGAGCGGCGTGGCTCGCCGAGTTGCCGGCGATCGTGGAGGAGCTGCTGGAGCGCTGGGGAGGCGTGCCGGACGGTGCGGTCATGCACGGGGGCGTCGGGGTCATCGTCCCGGTGCGCCGGCGGGGCGGCGCGGGAGCCGCCGTGCTGAAGGTGTCGTTTCCGCATCCCGGCAACGTCCATGAGCCGGACGCCTTCGCGGCGTGGGAGGGGCGCGGGGCCGTGCTGCTGCACGAGCGCGACGACGAGCGGTTCGCCATGCTGCTCGAGCGGGCACGGACGTCGACGCTGGCGGAGGTCGAAGACGGCGACGAGGTGGTGACGGTCGCAGGGCGGATCAACCGCCGGCTGGCCGTCCCCGCGCCGCCCGGCCTGCTTCGGCTGCGGGAGCAGGCGGACACCTGGGAGCAGGGGCTACGCCGGGATGCCGAGGAACTGGCGCACACGCTGCCGCCGTACGCGGTGGACGCCGCCGTGGCGACCGTCCGCGAGCTGGGCCACGTCCAGCCGGACACCCTCGTCCACGGCGACCTCCATCCCAGGAACATCCTGCGCGCCGACCGTGAGCCATGGCTGGCCGTCGACCCCAAGGGGTACGTCGGAGACCCCGCTTACGACGGCGGCACCCTGCTCAAGTCGCGCGCGTTGACGCTCCTCGAGGCGGATGACCCGCACAAGGCCCTCCGTCGCACGCTGGACGTCTTCGCCGAGGCGGCGGAGCTCGATCGGGAACGCGTCCAGCGCTGGGCCCAGTTCCATGCCGTGCAGGCCGCGTTCTGGGGCCGCCGGCACGGATTCCGCATAGCCCGGGGCGGGCCCCGCTTGGACTGGCTCACCGAACTCGCGGACCGCCTGGCGGAGTCGCTCACGGACGGCTCGGCCGGCCGCAAGGTCTAGAAAGGACAAAGAGCAAGTAGTCAATCTTCTATATTGCGGGTGTTTCGCGCGAATATTCGCCGGTGCTGCTTGCAGCTATATATGCCATTCGAATACTTTCGTGCTACTTAGGCGTATCTGCGGCAGGACCAGACGCCGCACGGCGCCTTCCCGCATTGCCCAGACCGCGCTTCACCTGCGCGAACGACTTCGCGTAGCGGTCGCGCGGCCGCCGAATCCGCGAGCTCGCGGAACCGGGGACCCACCGTTTCTCTGGGGTGAATCGGCGCGCCTCCGCACGAGGCGCCCATAGGGCACTTCCACGCCCGAACCCGTCAGCTAACCCGGTAGGCGGCATGGAAGCAAGGAGCAATACGCCCTATGGTGAAGAACATCTTCACGGGTGCCCTGCAGACCGGAAACCTTTCCCGCCTCGCCCTGTGCATGAGCGTCGCTGTGGGCGCGGTCCTCGCCGGTACGCCGGCCTTCGCGGTCCATCGCCGGCCCGAGACGCGATCGTCGCAATGGGGCACCGTCCAGAAGGCTCCCGGCCAGGTGAGCGCGGAGGAAGTGATCAGAATCGCCGAGTCCCAGATCGGCGTGACGGAGAACGCCGCAGGCGGCGGAACCCCGTTCCAGAGCTGGTACATGTCCTCGCCCCGGGCGGCGGAGACGGCGGCCCGCGACGGCAGCACGCTGCAGTCCTACGCCAACGCCCCATGGTGTGCCATGTTCGTTGCCTGGGTCGGTGAGAAGGCCGGCGCCCGGCCGACCATTGGCTGGGACTCCTACACCGTCACCTGGGCCAGATGGTTCGTGGCCAACAGGCGCTGGGGCACCGTACCCAGGCCCGGTGCCGTGGTCTTCTTCGCCTGGCACACGAGGAGCATCAGCGGCATCGACCACATGGGCCTGGTCAAGCAGGACAACCGGAACGGCACGATCACCACGATCGAGGGCAACACGGACGACGGCCGGGTGGAGGAGCGGATCCGGCCCACGTCCCAGGTGGTCGGCTACGGCTATCCGCAGTACAAGCCCTGACGAGCCCGCCTGCGGTTGACTTCATGTCGACCTTAAGTCGCATGCTGTCCGGCATGTCGCACAACATTGCCGCAGAAGCGGACGTCGCCGCCATGATCGCGTTGCTGGACGCCACCGAAACCCTTCCCGGCGCCGCGGAGCTGCGTACGCGCTCCTACGAGCTGCTGGCTCTCCCGCCGGGCGCCGGCGTCGTCGACGTCGGATGCGGAGCCGGTCGGGCGGTGGCCGAACTGGCCGAACGCGGGGCGCGGGCGGTCGGCGTGGACGTCGTCGACCGGACGGTGGCGCTGGCCGCGCAGCGGTGGCCCGGGCGCGATTTCCGTACGGGGGACGCCTACAGCCTGCCCTTCGAGGACGGTGAGCTCGCGGGCTACCGCGCGGACAAGGTCTATCACGAGATCGACGACCCGGCCCGCGCGCTGCGGGAGGCCAGGCGGGTGCTGGCCGACGGCGGGCACATCGTCCTGCTGGGCCAGGACTGGGACACGGTCGTCATCGACTCCGGCCATCCGGCTCTCACCAGGAGGATCGTGCACGCTCGCGCCGACCTCACCCCGGCGCCGCGAGCCGCCCGCGGCTATCGCAACCTCCTGCTGGACGCCGGCTTCGAGGACGTCACCGTGGAGGTGCACACCGCCGTGTTCACCCACGCGCTGACGCTGTCCATGCTGTCGGGGTTCGCCGAGGCGGTGCGGGGGGCGGGCGCCATCACCGAAGAGGAGGCGGCGGTCTGGCTCGCCGATCAGGAGGAGCGGTCGCGCTCCGGGCGCGGCTTCGTCGCCCTGCCCGTCTTCGTCTCTTCCGGGCGGCGGGTGTGACCCCGCCGTCGGCCTGCTACGGGCGGACCGCGCCGAGGAGGCGGGTACGCCAGTAGTCGTCGAGGTCGACGACCTTGATGACGTCTCCGGTCTGGGGCGCGTGGACCATCTTGCCGTTGCCGGCGTACATGCCCATGTGCCCCAGCCCTTTGCTGAAGAGCAGGTCTCCGGGCTGCAGCCGGTCGAGCGGGACGCGGCGGTCGCTTCCCCAGCCCCACTGCGTCCAGGTGGTGCGGGGCAGCTCGACGCCCGCGCGTCGCCAGGCGGCCTGGGTCAGGCCGGAGCAGTCGTACGAGCCCGGCCCGGTGCCGCCGTACCGGTACGGCTTGCCCACCTGGGCGAAGGCGAACTGCAGGGCTAAGCGGGCGTTGCCGGAGGCCGGGCCGGTGTACTCGATGCCGGGGCTGTTGGGGTCGCCGGTCTTGAAGGCGCCCAGCCTGCGCAGGAGCTTGGTCTGCTCCTTGACCAGCTTGTCGACCTTCGCCTTCTCGTCGCCCACCTTGTCGCGGGCGGTGTCGGCCTCCGCCAGGAGGCGCTTGGCCTCGTTGCGGCGATCGCGCAGCTCCTTGGTGGCCGCGTCGTAGGCCTGGATCTTCGCCGCCCTGGCCTCGGCGATCTGCTGGAGGGAGGCCATGTTGCCCAGCAGCGCCTCCGGGTCGCCCTGGCCGACGAGCCGGCTCCAGAGCGGGTACGGGCCCGACTGGTAGTCGTTGACCGCCGCCGTGACGAGGTCCCGCCGGAGGGCGTCGGCCCGGGCGTCCTTGAGGCCCAGCTCGGCGTTGAGGGCGCCGTACTTCTTCTTGGCGCTCGTGTACGTCTCCGTGGCCTGGTTGTACTTCTCGACCAGCTGGTCGGCCTGCTCGTTCAGCTTCACCAGCTTGGCCCTGGCCCTGGCGGGCGACGGCTCGGCGAGGGCGGCGCCCGGGGCGGCGATCGATGCGGCCAGTGTCAAGGCTGCGGCTGGTGCTGTCCGCCAGAGCCATATCGGCACGGCCACTACGATGCCTCCTCGTAAATCATCGAACCTGAGGCGCCATAGTACAGAAGGTTGACCGGCTCATCGGCCTGTTCGCGGCAGACGGGCGGCACGGTGGCCATGGGCGATGGCACCGGCATGAAGTGGCCGCAAGCCCCATTAAGCTACTACGGGATTACGTAGAACCCGGTGACGATCGGCGCCGTCACGATCTGCGCCCGTTCGGCGGGTACACCTGGAGCGCCGCCTCCAGAGCGCTCGCCTCCTCGGGGGTGAGCCGCTCGAGGAAGTGCACCAGCGTGGCCGCCCGGTTGCCGCTCCTGGCGAGGGAGTCGCGCATCACGTCGGCGGTGTAGGCCTCCTTGGACGACACCGCTTCGTAGATGTACGCCCGCCCGACCGGCTTCCGCTTGAGCAGGCCCTTGGTGTGGAGCTTGTCCATCACGGTCATCACCGTGGTGTAGGCCAGGGGGCGCTCCTTCCGGAGATGCTCCAGGACGTCCCTGACGGAGGCGGGCTCCTTGATGGCCCACATGCGATCCATGATCGTGGACTCGAGCTCTCCCAGGCCACGCACCATCCGACGCCCCCTCCACCTGCGGTCGACGCAATGCTACCGCCGATCGTAGATGCGGCCGGGGTAGAAATCAGTCATGACGTCCGACGAGCGCACCGACCGCCTACGCCGCTACTGGGACAAGCACGCGCACTCGTACGACCAGCAGATGAGCTTCTTCGACCGGCACTTCTTCGGCGACACCCGCGCCTGGATCTGCTCCCAGGCAACCGGCGACGCCCTCGAAGTGGCCGTCGGCACCGGGCTCAACCTCCCGCACTACCCGCAGGGCGTACGGCTGACCGGGATCGAGTGGAGCCCGGCCATGCTCGACCGCGCCCGGCAGCGGGCCGCCGGCCTCGGGCTGAAGGCCGACCTGCGCGAGGGCGACGCTCAGACGCTCGACTTCGCCGACGGCGCCTTCGACACCGTCGTGTGCACCTTCTCCCTGTGCTCCATCCCGGACCACCGCCGGGCGGTCACCGAGATGGTCCGCGTGCTGCGGCCCGGCGGGCTCCTCCTGCTCGCCGACCACGTCGCCGCCTCGTCCTGGCCCGCCCGCGCCGTGCAGCGCCTGCTCGAGCTCATCACCGTTCCCCTGGGCGGCGAGCACTTCCTGCGCCGCCAGTTCGACCAGGTGCGCGAGCACGGCCTCACCGTCGAGCGCCATGACCGATTCAAGATCGACATGGTGGAGCGCTTCGCGGCCCGCAAGCCCGTCAGGGACGCCCCGACCCCGTCATAGACCGCGGCCCGGGGATGGCGGGGCGGCTTATCGTACGGGGACGCCGAGCTCGCGGCCCCGGTAGAAGCCCTCGCGTTCCTCGAGGACGTAAGGGGCCATGGCCTCACGCCGGCGCGTCTCGGCCTCGGAGCCCCGCCAGGAGTCGCAGGACTCCCTGGAGTCCCAGAACGACACCCCGGTGATCTCGCCCCCGTCCTCGGACCAGTAGGCGTACGCATGGCGCAGCCCCTCCGGGTACGGGTCCGGGCGCCATGCCCTCTCGAATTCCTCCAACGCGCCCGGCTTGATGCGGCGCGTCGTCACCCAGACGAAGTGCTCCCTCATCGCAGCCTCCTCTGCACCGCCGATTCGGCTTGATGGCGCTCTCTCCCTCCACCATAGGCTCCGCGACGGGGGAGCCTGGTGCCGGGTCACGCGCGCTCCCCAAGCCGTGGGCGACCGTCGGCTAGAAGAGGGTCAACGGGTCCATCGGCTCGGGCTCGGGCAGGGGAGCCAGCTCCGGCAGGCGGGTGCGTACCGCCTCGTGGAAGGCGCGGGCCAGCTGCGGCGCGTCGGCGTTGTCGGGCGTGTGCAGGAAGAACGTGGGGGAGCGGCCCTCCCGCAGCCACTCCGTGACCGTCTCCAGCCACGCCTGCCAGCCCTCGACCGTACGGGACTCCGCGTCCCGCCCCAGGTAGCGGACGATCGGGTGGGCCGTGAGGGCGCGCGTGCGGCGGGGGACGCGGGGTTTCTTGGTCCAGGCGTCGCGTTCGGCGTCGCTGGTCGGCGGGCTCTGGAAGAGGGTCGTGGTGTCGAAGGGGACCCACTCGGCGTCCACGGCCGCAAGGACGCGTTCGAGGAGCCGTTCCGACCGCTCGTCCTCGAAGAACGCGCGGTGGCGCACCTCGACGGCGTACCGGTGGGAGCGGGGGAGGCGGCGGAGGAAGGCGGCCAGGACGCCGAGGTCGGCCGGCGCGAACGAGCCGGGAAGCTGCACCCAGAGGGCGTGGGCTCTGGGCCCCAGCGGCTCGATCGCGTCCAGGAAGAAGTGCAGGTCCTCCTCGATGCCGGTGAGGCGGCGCTCGTGCGTGATGGTCTTGGGCAGCTTGACGACGAAGCGGAAGTCCGGCGCGGTCTGGCGGGCCCAGGACTCGACCGTGCTCCTCGTCGGGGTCGCGTAGAAGGTCGTGTTGCCCTCCACGGCGTCGCACCAGGTCGCGTAGGAGCGCAGGCGCTCACCGGCAGGGAGCTGCTCGGGGAGGAAACGACCTGGCCAGCGCGCGTGCGTCCACATCGCGCATCCCACATGAAGCCGCATGGCTCGACGGTATCGGAGATCCACCCGGGCAAGTTGTCATACGAGTGACAGCTTCGTATGATGACTGACGACATCCCGCCCGCCGACCCGCTTGGACCCGCCATGGCCGCCGATCGCATCCGTCACGTCTCGCTCTCCACCGTCACGCTTCCGCTGGACGTCCCCATCAGCGACGCCAAGGTGCTCACCGGCCGGCAGAAGCCGATGACCGAGATCGCCTTCCTCTTCGCCGAGATCACGACAGAGGAGGGGCGTCAGGGCACCGGCTTCAGCTACTCCAAGAGGGCAGGCGGTCCGGCGCAGTACGCCCACGCCAAGGAGGTCGGGGCGAATCTCCTCGGCCAGGACCCCTCCGACATCGGCAAGGTCTACGACGTGCTGCTCTGGGCGGGCGCGTCGGTGGGCCGTTCCGGGGTGGCCACGCAGGCGCTGGCCGCGATCGACATCGCGCTCTGGGACCTGAAGGCCAAGCGTGCCGGGCTGCCGCTGGCGAAGCTGCTGGGGGCCTATCGCGACTCGGTCAGGACGTACAACACCTCGGGTGGCTTCCTGCACGCGCCGATCGAGGAGGTCAAGGCGCGTGCGAGCCAGTCGCTCGCGGACGGCATCGGCGGGATCAAGATCAAGGTGGGGCAGCCGGACACGAAGGAGGACCTGCGGCGGCTGGCGGCGGTCAGGGAGCACATCGGGGACGATGTGCCGCTGATGGTCGATGCCAATCAGCAGTGGGATCGGGCGACGGCGTTGCGGTTCGGGCGGGCGGTGGAGGAGTTCGGGCTCGTGTGGATCGAGGAGCCGCTGGACGCCTATGACGCCGAGGGGCACGCGCAGCTGGCCGCCGCCCTGGACACGCCGATCGCCACCGGTGAGATGCTCTCCAGCGTCGCCGAGCACGTCCGCCTCATCGAGGCGCGCGCGGCCGACATCATCCAGCCGGACGCCCCGCGCGTCGGCGGCATCACGCCCTTCCTCCGTCTGGCCGCCCTCGCCGACCACGCGGGGCTGCAGCTGGCGCCCCACTTCGCCATGGAGATCCATCTCCACCTGGCCGCCGCCTACCCGCGCGAGCCCTGGGTCGAGCACTTCGAATGGCTCAACCCGCTCTTCAACGAGCGGCTCGAGACCCGTGACGGCCGGATGATCGTTCCGGACCGGCCCGGGCTCGGCTTCACGCTCAGCGAGCAGTGCCGGAAGTGGACCGTTGACAGCGTCGAGTTCAGAGCCGGCGCCCGGTAGGTTGTGAGCCGTGCCGCCAGATCAGAGGCTCGATCGCGACAGCGGGCGCGGGCTCGCGCATGAGCTCGTCGAACGACTCAAGGCGCGCATCCTCGCCGGCGAGATCCCGCCCGGCCAGAAGCTGCCGACCGAGTCCTCGCTCGTCGAGGAGTTCGGCGTGAGCCGTACGGTGGTCCGCGAGGCCATCTCGCGGCTCCAGGCGGCGGGCCTCGTCGAGACCTTCCAGGGGCGTGGCTCGTTCGTGCTGGCCGTGCCCGCCTCCACGGCCTTCTCCGTGGCGGCCTCGGAGATCCGCACGCACCGCGACGTGCTCGACATGATCGATTTCCGGATCGGCGTCGAGTCGGAGTCGGCGGGCCTGGCCGCGGAGCGCCGTACCGACCTGCAGCTCAAGGCCATCGAACGGGCCCTGGTCGACCTAGGGCGCTCCGGCGAGCAGCCCAGCAGCGCCGTCGAGGCCGACTTCCAGTTCCACCTGAAGATCGCGCTCGCCTCGGGCAACCGGTTCTACTCCGACCTGCTGGCGTCGTTCGGGCCGATGGTGATCATGCTGCCGCGCACGCGGCTGGAGCCCCCGTACACGGTGTCGAACGCCACCCACCTCACCCGGGTGACGCTGGAGCACGAGAACATCTACCGGGCCATCGCCGACCAGGACGCGGCGGCGGCCCGCGCCGCGATGCGGCTCCACCTGTCCAACTCCCGGGCCCGCCTCCAAGCCCCCTAGTCAGCCGGCGGTCACCAGCGGGAGGTGTTGGGGGTGAAGTCCGGGACCACCGTGCGCATGTAGGCCGTGTCCTCGCGCCCGCGCTGCCCGCACCGTACGTACTGCTCGTGCAGCACCTCCAGCGCGTCCTCGTCCAGCTCCACCCCCAGGCCGGGACCGGTCGGCACGGCCACGCTCCCGCCGCGGAACTCCAGCGCCCCCGGCTTGACGACCTCCTCCGTCTTCCACGGATAGTGCGTGTCGCAGGCGTAGGTGAGATTGGGGGTGGCGGCCGCCAGGTGGGTCATGGCGGCGAGGCTCACGCCGAGGTGGGAGTTGGAGTGCATCGACAGCCCCATGCCGAACGTCTCGCAGATGCCGCCCAGCAGCGCCGAGCGGCGCAGCCCGCCCCACAGGTGGTGGTCCGACAGCACGACCTGTACGGCGTCGGCGGCGACGGCGGGCTTGAGGTGCTCGAAGGCGATGACGCACATGTTGGTGGCCAGCGGGATGTCGGTGTGCCGGGCAACCGCCGCCATGCCGTCGATGCCGGGCGTCGGGTCCTCGAGGTACTCCAGGACGCCGGCCAGCCGCTTGGCCACCTTGATGGAGGTGTCCACGGTCCAGGCGCCGTTGGGGTCGATGCGCAGGGCGTGGCCGGGGAAGGCCGCGGCCAGCGCCTCGACGGTCTCGACCTCGTGCTCGGGCTCGAAGACGCCGCCCTTGAGCTTGATGGCGGTGAACCCGTACTCGTCGACCATCCGCCGGGCCTGGGCCACCATCTGCTCGGGTGTGACGCCCCGCCCCCACGAGTCCTCGTCCTGGCCGGGGTGCCCCTCCCACTTGTAGAACAGGTACGCCGAGAACGGCACCCGATCGCGTACGGCGCCGCCGAGCAGGTCGCTCACCGGGCGGCCGAGCACCTTGCCCTGCAGGTCCAGCAGCGCCACCTCGAACGGCGCGGCCACGGTGTCGACGGCGCTGGAGACCTCCAGCATGCCGCCGAAGCTCGCGCCCGCGCCCCCGGTGGACGCGCCGAGCGTCTCCACGACGACGCGCCGGAGCCCGTGCGCGTCGAACGCGTCCAGGCCGGGCAGAGCGGCGGCGACGGCGTCGAGACGCTCGAGGTGGGCCTGGTCGGCGTACGTCTCGCCGAGTCCCACCAGCCCGGAGTCGGTGTGCGCCTGGACGATCGCGCGCAGCACGAACGGCTGGTGGACGCCGACGACGTTCAGCAGGGGAGGGTCGTGGAAGGCGACGGGGGTGACGGTCACCCTGCTGATGCGTCCGGCGTCGCGCGCGCTCACTGGGGCGCCTTCACCGTCAGGACGGGGACGCTGGCCTCCATGAGGATGCGCTGCGCCTCACTCCCCAGGATGAACTTGCCCACCAGTGACCGGTGCCGCAGCCCGATCACGATGAGCGTGCCGCCGGTCTCCTTGACGAGCGCCTCGAACGTCTCGGGCAGGTCGTCGTCGTGGAGCGGCTGGCGTACCTCCGCGTCCACGCCGGCGGCCCGCGCGCGGTCGAGCAGCGCGCTCGAGGCGCTGTCGTCGATCTTGTGCTCGTCGACGGGCGCGCCGCGGCGCGGGGAGTTCACGATGATCACGCGCTCGGAGCGCAGGGCGCCCTCGCGCAGGCCCGCGTCGACCGCGGCCTCGCCCTCGGGCGTGGGCAGGTAACCGACGAGGATCGTCATGACGTCTTCTCCTCAACTGGAGGGTCAACTGGGGGGTCGACTGGGTCGGAGGTCTTGCGGCGCACGGCTTTCCGGATCAGCGGCAGGAACGCGACGACCAGGACCAGGGCGAGCACCGTTCCGGAGATGGGGCGGGTGAAGAAGCCGGTCGGGTCGCCGCCGAAGATCAGCAGCGCCTGCCGCGAGGAGTTCTCGATCATCGAGCCCAGCACGAACGCCAGCACCAGCGGTCCCGGCTCGAAGCCGAACTTCTTCATCAGATAGCCGAGCAGGCCGAAGGCGATGACCAGGAAGACGTCGTAGACCTGGTTGTTCACGGTGTACGCGCCGAGCAGCGTGATGAGTACCGTGATCGGGGCCAGGATCGCGGGGCGCACCCGCAGGATCTTCACGAAGACGCCGACCATCGGGATGCTCATGATGAGCAGCAGGATGTTGCCGATGTACATCGAGTTGATGACGCCCCAGAAGACGTCGGGGTGCTCGGTGACGAGCTGCGGCCCCGGCTGGATGCCCTGGATGAGCAGCGCCCCGAACATCAGGGCCATGGTCGCGTTCGCCGGGATGCCGAGGGTCAGCAGCGGGATGAACGACGAGGTGGCGGCGGCGTTGTTGGCCGTCTCCGGCGCGGCCACGCCCTCGACGGCGCCCTTCCCGAAGCGCTCCGGCTGCTTGGCGCGCCGCTTCTCGAACGCGTACGCCGCCAGGGACGACAGCACGGCGCCGCCGCCGGGCAGGACGCCCAGGATGAAGCCGATGAGCGAGCCGCGCCCGATCGCGCCCCCGGACTGGCGGAGGTCCTGGCGTGACGGCCACACGTTGCCGACCTTGGCCGGCGCGTGCACCTTGTTGTGCCGCTCCTCGAGGTTGTAGAGGATCTCGCTCAGGCCGAACAGGCCCATGGCGATCGGGATGAAGTCGATGCCCTCGGCCAGGTTCAGGCTGTCGAAGGTGAAGCGCTCGGCGCCCGTGAAGGTGTCGCGGCCCACGGTCGCGATGAGCAGGCCGACGCAGGCCGCGATGATCGCCTTGAGCTTGTTGCCGTTGCCCACCGAGGAGATCAGCAGCACGCCGAGCACGCCCAGGGCCGCGTACTCGGGCGGCCCGAAGTCGAGCGCGAAACCGGCCACGACCGGGGCCAGCACCGTCAGGCCGACGATCGAGACGGTCCCGCCGATGAAGGAGCCGATGGCGGCGATGCCCAGCGCGGTGCCCGCCTTGCCCTGTCTGGCCAGCGCGAACCCGTCGAAGACGGTCACGACGGAGGACGCCTCGCCGGGGAGGCGGAGCAGGACCGAGGTGATGGTGCCGCCGTACTGGGCGCCGTAGAAGATGCCCGCCAGCATGATGATCGCCGAGACCGGCCCGATGCCGTACGTGATCGGCAGCAGGATGGCGATCGTCGCGCCGGGCCCGAGGCCGGGCAGCACGCCGATGAGCATGCCGATGATGACGCCGATGAGGCAGTAGAGCAGATTGCTCGGCTCCAGGACGACGCCGAAGCCGTTGAGGATGGGGGAGATGTCCATGTGGCTTTCTCAGATGAGGCGTGGGAGCGGGACCTGGAGCAGCACGACGAAGAGCAGGTAGAACGCGGCCACGGTCAGGACGCTGACGACGATGGAGGAGCGCCACGACTCCTTGCCCAGCCAGCGCAGCCAGACGAACACCAGCAGCAGCGACGGGATCTCGAAGCCGATCAGCGGCAGCAGCACCGCGAGCAGCACGAGCGTCACCAGGCCCACCGCGGTGAGCAGGCTCGCCTTCGAGAACCGCTCGGTGTCCTCGAGCCGGCGGCCGGTCACGACGAGCGTCGCCGACAGCACGACGATGACGACGCTGATGGCGAACGGCCACAGGCCGGGGCCCGGCTGGGTCAGGCGCCCGAGCCCGAGCGCGAAGGAGCCGATCGCGCCGGCGACGCCGACGGCCAGCGCCACGAGGGCGGCGGCCACCTGTGAGAGGGGACCGGCGTGCGGGGGCCGGGTCTCCTCGGCGACCTCTTCTTCGACCTGTTCTTCAACAGGGTCGGTCATGGACATGCTCGCTCCTTGGAACTTATCCGGCCAGGCTGATGCCGTACTTGCTGAGCTGCTCCTTGTACGTGGTGGTGTCCTTCTGCAGGGAGTCGAGCACCTCCTGCGGGGAGACCTCCATCGGAGTGAGCGAGTTCTCCTCGTTGAACTTCTTGTACTCCGGCGTGGCGAACGTCTTCTTGGCGGCCTCCAGCAGGCGGGCCTTGACCTCCTCGGGCGTGCCCTTGGGCGCGGTCAGGAAGCGGTACTGCGTGACCAGCACGTCGAAGCCCTGCTCCTTGGCCGTCTTGACGTCCGGCAGGTAGGGGATGCGCTTGTCGGAGAAGACCGCGAGCGGGACGAGCTTGCCGGCCTTGATGTTCTCGACGGCCTCGCCGATCTGCATGGTGGAGACGTCGACCTGGTTGCCGAGCAGGGCGGTCAGGGCCGGGGCGCCGCCGTCGAAGGGCACGGCCGTCGCCTCGATGCCGGCCGTCTTGAACGTCAGCGCGGAGGCGAGCTGGGCGCCCGTGCCGACGCCGGTGGTGCCGTAGCGGATGGTCTTGCCCGCCTTCTTCATGTCCTCGATGGACTTGAAGCCGGACTGGGAGTTGGTGGCCATGACGTAGTCGTCACGGGAGACGCCGGTGATGACGTCGAACGAGTCGATCTTCGTGGCCTCGGCGGGCGACACCGTGAGCGGCGTGATGGTGAAGAGTGAGGCGTTCTGGACAGCGATCTTGTAACCGTCGGGCTTGGCGGACTGGAGCTCCTTGGCGTTGAGCGCGCCGTTGGCGCCGGGCTTGTTGAGCACCGGCGTGGAGACGCCGAGCTCCTTGCCCATGCCCTGGGCCAGCGCCCGGGTGATGAGGTCGGTCGAGCCGCCCGCGGACGCGCCGACGCTGAACTCGATGTTGCCCGTCGGATATTTGCCGTCGCCGCCACCGGAGGACGTCGTCTTGACACCGCCGCACGCGGTCAGCGCGAGCGCCGCGGCGGCGCCGATGACTCCCGTGAGAAGGCGGCGGCGGGTCGTCCGGGATGTCGGCATGGGGCTTACTCCTTCTGACGAGCGGCTGTATGGAGGTTACGTGGTGGTTTCCGCTTCGTAGTCTCCGGAGACTAGGTACCAGCCTCGATGCCTGTCCAGGCTCAATTCGGTATCAGGTGATACTCTGTCGGCATCATGCTTACCCTCGATCAAATCCGAGCATTTGTGGCGGTCGCCGAGGAGCTTCACTTCGGCCGGGCCGCCGATCGACTCCGCATGACGCAGCCCCCGCTGAGCCGCCACATCCAGAAGCTCGAGCGCGCGATCGGCGTGACCCTCCTCGAACGCGACAACCGTCGCGTGGTGCTCACCGACGCCGGGCGCGGCTTCCTGGAGGACGCACGGCGCATGCTCACGCTCGTCGACACCGCGGGCGACCGCGCGCGCCGCATCGCGAAGGGCGCCACGGGCACCGTACGGCTCGGGTTCACCGCGGTCTCGGCCATCAGCATGCTCGGCGTGCTCCTGCGCCGGCTGGCGGAGGAGCTCCCGGAGATCGACGTCATCCTCCACGAACGGGTGACCGCCGGGCAGGTCGACGGCATCCTGCGCGGCGAGCTCGACATGGGCCTCGCGCGACCGCCCTTCGACATCGCCACGCTCCACTCCCGGGTCGTCTTCCGCGAGCCGCTGTGCGCCGTGGTCCCCGTCGGTCATCCGCTCGCCGGCCTCGACCGGCCGCTCGCCCCCGACGACTTCGACGGCCTGCCGGTCATCAGCTACAACCCCGTGCAGTCGCGTTACTTCCACGAGCTGACCGTCCGGTTCTTCACCAACGCCCACCCGAGGATCGAGCAGCAGGTGCATCAGATCCTCACCGCCGTGCTGCTCGTGGCGGCCGGGCGAGGCGTGGCGCTGGTGCCCGCCAGCGCTCGTTCGCTCGGCATCGAGGGCATCGTCATCCGCGATCTGGTGCGGGGCGGCGGCGACCCGCCGGACAACGGCGACGGCGTCGCGGGCAAGCCGGTCGAGCTGCACGTCATCTGGGACCAGGCCTCGACCAACCCGGCACTGTGGCGGGTGCTCGAGCTGCTCTCCGACCCCCGGCCATGATGCCCTGTCGGTATCGTCGGATACAGAATCGCACTTGGACAGGAATCCACCCTCCTTCTTAGCCTGATCGGCGTCAGCCCTAACCGGCGGCGCGGGGGGATCCCACGGCCGCGTGTCAACCAGAGGACGGTCATGCCGAATTTCTCGCCGCAGGAGCTCGCCACTCAGCTCAAGAGCGGCCTGCTCTCGTTCCCCGTGACCCATTTCACCGAGGACCTGCAGTTCGACGAGGCGGGCTACCGTGACCACCTGGCCTGGCTGAGCTCGTACCCGGTGGCCGGGCTGTTCGCCGCGGGGGGCACCGGCGAGGGCTTCTCGCTGACCGCCGCCGAGATCGACCGGGTGGTGCGGGTGGCGGTCGGCGAGGTCGACGGCAGGGTCCCGGTCGTGGCCCCGGCCACGGGCGGCACCGCGAGCGCCGTGGCGCAGGCCCAGGCCGCCGAGGCCGCCGGCGCCGACGGGCTGCTGCTCATGCCCCCGTACCTCACCGAGGCCGGGCAGGACGGCCTGGTCGAGCACGTCTCCGCGGTCTGCCGCGCCACGAACCTCGGCGTCATCGTCTACAGCCGGGCCAACGCGATCCTGCACGACCGCGCCGTCGCGGCCCTGGCCGACCGGAACGCGAACCTCGTCGGGTTCAAGGACGGCGTCGGCAGCATCGAGCACCTCACGCGCATCTACGCCTCCGTCGGCGACCGCCTGGCCTACATCGGCGGCCTGCCCACGGCCGAGACGTTCGCGCTGCCGCTGCTCCAGCTCGGCATGAGCACGTACTCCTCGGCGATCTTCAACTTCGTGCCGCAGTACGCGCTCGACTTCTACGCCGACGTCCGGGCCCAGGACCGCGACGCGGTCTACCGGCGCATCAAGGAGTTCCTGATCCCGTACCTGGACATCCGCGACCGCCAGAAGGGGTACGCCGTGTCGATCATCAAGGCGGGCCTGGCCGCCGTGGGACGCCCGGCCGGACCGGTGCGCCCGCCGCTGCAGAACCTCACCGACGGCGAGCTCGCCGAGCTGACCGCCCTCATCAACAAGATCAGCTAGCTGATGGCTCCCACGATCCAGCGCGTCGAGGTCGTCCCGGTGGCCGGGTACGACAGCATGCTGCTCAACCTCAGCGGCGCCCACGGCCCGTTCTTCACCCGCAACGTCGTCATCACCACCGACTCCGACGGACGCACCGGTCTCGGCGAGGTGCCCGGCGGCGAGGCGATCCGCCGGACCATCGAGGAGGCCGCCGACCTGCTGGTCGGGCAGCCCGTGGCGGGCTACCGCAGCCTGCTGCGGTCGGTGGCGGCGCGCTTCGCCGACCGGGACGCCGGCGGGCGCGGCGCCCAGACCTTCGACCTGCGCACCACCGTCCACGCGGTCACCGGCCTGGAGTCCACCCTGCTCGACCTGCACGGCCAGTACCTCGGGCTGCCCGTGGCCGAGCTGCTGGGCGAAGGCCGTCAGCGCGACCGGGTGCCGATGCTGGGCTACCTCTTCTACGTCGGCGATCCGGGCAGGACCGACCTCCCCTACCTGGTGGACGACGCGGGCGACGACTTGTGGTCCCGGCTGCGGCGCAAGGAGGCGCTCACGCCCGACGCGGTGGTCGCGCTGGCCGAGGCCGCCCAGGAGCGCTACGGCTTCACCGACTTCAAGCTCAAGGGCGGGGTGCTGGCCGGCGAGGAGGAGGTCGAGGCCGTCAAGGCGCTGGCCCGCCGCTTCCCCGACGCGCGCGTCACCCTCGACCCCAACGGCGGCTGGCTGCTCGCCGACGCGGTCCGGCTCTGCCGCGGGCTGGGCGGTGTCCTCGCCTACGCCGAGGACCCGTGCGGCGCCGAGGGCCGCTTCTCGAGCCGGGAGACCATGGCGGAGTTCAGGCGGGCCACGGGCCTGCCCACCGCGACCAACATGATCGCCACGGACTGGCGGGAGATGGCCCACGCCGTACGCGCCGGCGCGGTGGACATCCCGCTCGCCGACCCGCACTTCTGGACCATGGCCGGCTCGGTCCGCGTCGCCCAGCTCTGCCACGACTTCGGGCTGACCTGGGGGTCGCACTCCAACAACCACTTCGACATCTCGCTGGCCATGTTCACGCACGTCGGAGCGGCCGCCCCCGGGGAGATCACGGCGCTCGACACGCACTGGATCTGGCAGGACGGGCAGGCCCTCACGACCCGGCCGTTCCAGATCACCGACGGCGCGATCGACGTGCCGGACACCCCCGGGCTCGGCGTCGAGCTCGACCGCGCGGCGCTGGCCGAGGCCCACGAGCTCTACCTCCGCCACGGACTCGGCGCCCGCGACGACGCCGTGGCCATGCAGTACCTGGTGAAGGGGTGGACGTTCGACCCGAAACGCCCCTGCCTCCTCCGCTGACCCCCGGGCGCCGGGCGGGGCTCCTCGAGTCCCGCCCGCTCGCACACTTCGCCTAATGTTGGCCTCATGGGCATGGTCGGGACGGTCGGGCTGGTGCTGCACCCTCAGCGCGACTCCAAGAAGGCGATAGACACCATCCTGCGCTGGGCCGGCGAGAAGGGTGTCACGGTGCTCGGCCTGCCCGAGGAGGTCGGGCGCATCGACTGCACCGCCGTGCCCGTCGAGGCCGACGCCCTCGTCGAGCGGGCTGACCTGCTGGTCGGGCTCGGGGGCGACGGGACGATGCTGCGGACCATGCGGCTGCTGGCCGGGCGGCCCACCCCCATCCTCGGGGTCAATCTCGGCAAGCTCGGGTTCCTGGCCGAGATCGACGTGGACGAGCTCGCCGACACGCTCTCCGCCATCGACGGCCACCGCTACACGGTCGAGTCGCGCATGGCGATCAGGAGCCGGATCAACGGCAAGGACGTGACCGCCTTCAACGACATCGCGCTCGTCCGGATCCCGGGGGAGGGGCTGGCGGCGATCTCCGTCACCCCGGCCGGCAGCGACTTCGTGCGCTACGCCTCCGACGCGGTGATCGTGGCCACCTCCACCGGCTCGACCGCCTACAGCTTCTCCGCCGGCGGGCCCATCGTCTCGCCCCGGGTGGAGGCGGTGCTCGTGGTGCCGGCCGCCGCGCACTCGGCGTTCAACCGGGCGCTGGTGCTGCCCGCCGACGAGGACGTGACGCTGGAGGTGCTGCCCACCAGCGGGCGGCTGGCCGTGGAGGTCGACGGGGCCGTGGTGGCGCATCTGTGCCCCGGCGACACGGTCACGGTGGCCGCGTGGCCGGGGGCGGCGAAGGTCGTCCGGCTGGGCACCACGTTCTACGAGCGGGCCCGCCGCAAGCTGCGCGTGGACGGCAGCATCGAGGCCTACTGACCGTCAGGTGCGGGCCCTCCTGCGGTGCCGGGCAGAGCGCCCCGGCGGAGCGGAAGCGTCCTGGCGCGGCGTGAAGAGGTCCTGGCGCTCCTCATGCGGCGCGAAGAAGCCGTCGTGGGCCTCCTCGGCGGGCTCCTCCTCCGGGTGGTGGCGGGAGGCCGTCAGGGCCGCCAGCGCCGTGGTGATCGGGACGGCGGCGATGAGGCCCAGCGTGCCGACGATGCTGCGGACGATCTCCTGCGCGATGACCGGCGTCGTCAGCACCTCGCCCAACGGCTGCTGCCCGATGCTGAACAGCAGCAGCAGCGGCAGCGACGCCCCGGCGTACGCCAGGATGATCGTGTTGATGACCGACGCGATGTGCGCCCGCCCGATGCGGCCGGCCGCCCGGTAGAGGCGGGCGAAGCCGTACGAGGGGTTGGCGTGGGCCAGCTCGGCCACCGTCACCGCCTGCGTGACCGTGACGTCGTCGAGCACCCCCAGCGCGCCGATGATGATGCTCGCCAGCAGCAGCCCCTGCGTGTCGATCTTCAGGCTCATGTCGAGCATGAGCGCGCTGTCGTCGGTGATGCCGTTGAGCCGGGCGAACCCCAGCGCCCCGTACGACAGCAGGCCGGTGAGCGTCAGGCTGGCCAGCGTCCCCAGCACGGCCATGGACGTGGCCAGCGAGAAGCCGTGCGTGAGGTAGAGCACGGTCAGCATGATCGCCGCCGCCCCGACGATGGCGACCAGCAGGGGCGGCTCGCCCTCCAGGATGCCGGGGATGACGAACGTCAGCAGCAGCACGAACGTGACCGCCAGCCCGACCAGCGCCGTCACCCCGCGCCAGCGGCCGAAGGCGATAACCGCCAGCGCGAACGCCGCCCCGAACATCCACAGCGGCGCCGTCCGGTCGTGGTCGGAGATCTGGTACTCGCCGTCCGCGTCGCGCAGCAGGATCACGTCGTCGCCCGCGGCGAAGCGCTGCGCGCCGGGCCCGCTGGGCAGCCGGAGCGTCACGACCTCGCCGCCGTCGGCCCGGACGACGGCGTTGCCGCAGGTGGCGGGGTCGGGCTGCGGCGCGCCTTCCGAGGCGGCGGGGCAGCGCCCGAGCTGCACGCCGGTGATCGTCCCGGTGACGCGCTGCACGCCGGACGGCGCGGCGGCGGTCTCGGCCTCCCTGCCGTCCGGCCAGAGCCAGAGCAGGGCCGCCAGTGTGATGACCGCCAGCGGCACCAGCACGGCCAGACCGGCCACGACCGTCCGCCGGGAGCTGGGGGGAAGATGCGCGTGATCGGCGCCCAAGTCAACGTCCTCCTCGGGGGGCTCCTCCGGGGACTCCTCGGGGGCTCCTCCCGGGACTCCTCGGGGGACGACAGTACTGCACGCCGTCCCCTTGGGTAGGCGTCAGGCATGTCGTGGCTGGTGGGCACCTCGGGATGGCAGTACAGGCACTGGCGCGGGCTGTTCTATCCGGAGGGCGTGCCGCAGCGGCTCTGGCTGGAGATGTACGCCGAGGAGTTCCCGACCGTCGAGAGCAACAACGCGTTCTACCGGCTGCCGAGCCCCGAGACGTTCGCGGCGTGGCGGGAGCGCACGCCCGACGGGTTCGTGATGGCGGTCAAGGCCAGCAGGTTCCTCACCCACATCAAGCGGCTGGCCGATCCCGAGGAGCCGGTGGAGCGGCTGATGAGCCGCGCGGCGGAGCTCAAGGACAAGCTCGGGCCCATCCTGCTGCAGCTCCCGCCGACGCTGAAGGCCGACCCGAGCAAGCTCGACCGGTGCCTGCGCTGCTTCCCCGCGGGCGTGCGGGTGGCCGTCGAGCCGCGGCACGAGTCCTGGTGGACGGAGGAGATCCGCGAGATCCTCCTCGCGCACCAGGCCGCCCTGTGCTGGGCGGACCGGCTGGGCAAGCCGCAGAACCCGCTGTGGCGCACCGCCGACTGGGGCTACGTGCGCCTGCACGAGGGGCCGGCCCACTGGTCGTACGGCGACACCGCGCTGAAGACCTGGGCGAGACGCCTGCACGAGGCGGACTGGCGGGACGCGTACGTCTACTTCAACAACGATCCTGAGGGGGCGGCGGTGCGGGACGCGCGAAGGTTTGCCAGACTTTCCTAGGTGCACACGCGTCTGTACAGGAACGGCGTCCTCGAGAAGGAAGGGTTCCCGGTCGGGGAGGTCTCCGACTACGTGGGCGACCCCCACAACACCGTCTGGTTCGACCTGTGCGGCCCGTCGCCCGCCGACCTCGGCGTGATCGGCGAGGAGCTGGGCCTGCACGAGCTGGCGCTTGAGGACGTGCTTACCGACCATCAGCGGCCAAAGGTCGATATTTACGACAACCATTTGTTCATCACGGTCTACGGTGTGCACTTCGCCCACGACCGGCTCGAACCGGTCGAGGTCAACGTCTTCGTCACCGCCAACGCCCTGGTGACCGTCCGCGAGAACGAGCACTTCGACATCGGCGAGGTGGTCAGGCGCTGGGACGCCGCCGCCCGCCTGGCCGGGCACGGCGTGTCGTTCCTCCTGCACGGCCTGCTCGACTACGTGGTGGACAGCCAGTTCGACCTGGTGCAGGACCTGGACTCGCAGGCGGAGGCACTGGAGGAGTCGCTGTTCGCGGAGGACGGCGTGCGCGACGCCAGGGCGCTGCAGCGCAGGATGTACGAGCTGCGCAAGGACACCGCCCGGCTGCGCAAGGTCTCGATGCCGATGCGCGAGGTGATCGGCTCCCTGCTCCGCCGCGACCAGGACCTCATCGCCGACCCCGTGATGGCCCCGTACTACGAGGACGTCTACGACCACGTCCTGCGCACGGCCGAATGGGTGGAGTCCATCCGCGACATGCTGGCCAACATCCGCGAGACCCGCCTCTCCCAGCAGGGCTTCCGGCTGAACGAGATCATGAAGCGGCTCACGGGCTGGGCCGCGATCATCGCCGTGCCCACCGCGATCACCGGTTTCTACGGGCAGAACGTCCCCTACCCGGGCGAGGGCCAGCAGTGGGGCTTCTGGGTCTCGCTGATCCTGACCGCCGCCGTGTCCGTATGGCTGTACACGGTCTTCAAGAAGAAGGACTGGCTGTAGGAAGGCCCGCACGGCTCGCTCCTGACGTCCAGCCGCGCTTCCACGGTCAGCCGCACCCGGGCCGCACCGGAGGCGGGATAGAGGGGCAGGCAGCGGCCGCCCGAGGCGAGGGTCCTGCGGCCGATCGAGGTGGTGAGCAGCGACAGCTCCTCGTACGTGGCGGGCTCGGCGAGACGCAGCACCCACGCGCCGTCCGGGGTGCGCGTGCGCGTCCCGTCCAGCTCGTAGTAGTCGAGGACGCTCTCGTTTGCCGACACGACCGCCCGCATGGTGAAACGACGCCCCTCCACGGTGAACACCTCCGCGGAGGGCGCCTTGTAGATCGAATGCACGTACAGGATCGAGAAGGCGCCCGACACGACGGGCAGGCCGTTCACCGTGGGGCGCCCGGCACCGGCGCCGGAGCAGACGCCGGAGCAGAGCGCCGCCACCGCCGCGAGCGCCATCAGCGGCTTCGTCAGCCCTTTTCCTTGTAGTAGCGGGCCGCGCCGGGGTGCAGCTGGACCGGCGCGACCTCCTGGGCCAGCTTGACGTCGAGCTTCTTGGCCTCCGGGTGCACGGCCGACAGTTCGGCCTTCTTCTCGAACAGGGTCCTGGTGATGTCGTAGGCGAGCTGGTCGCTCATCTCGGAGGGCACCAGGAGCACGTTCGGGATGACGACGGTCTTGATCGTGCCGCGCAGCTTGTAGACGGACGACAGGTCCACGTCGTGCCCGGAGTACTGCTGGCCGTACGTGGACTGCATCTTCGCCAGCACGTCGCCCGTGTCGAGGATCTTGATGTCCGGCTTGCTGGTGGCCAGGTCGGTGATGCCCGCCGTGGGCAGGCCGCCGACCCAGAAGAACGCGTCGATGGTGCCGTCCTTGACGGCCTGCACCGCCTCGGTGATCGACAGCTGCTGCTTGGTGATGTCGGTGTCCGGGTTGATCCCCGCCGATAGCAGGACGCGCCTGGCCACGACCTGGGTCCCGGAGTTGGCCGGGCCGAGCGAGACGCGCTTGCCCTTCAGGTCGGCCACCTTGGTCGCGCCGACGCCGGGCGCGACCACGACGTGCGCGTAGTTGTCGTAGAGGCGGGCGATGGCCTTGACCGGCTGCTTGGAGGTGAACGTGTCCTTGCCGTTGACCGCGTCGGCCGCGGTGTCGGCCTGCGCGAAGCCGATGTCGGCCTTGCCGGAGGCGAGCAGCTTGATGTTCTCGACGGAGGCGGACGTGACCGACGCGGTGGCCTGGGTGTTGGCGATGTTGGCCGACAACTGCTTGGCCAGGCCCCCGCCGTACACGTAGTAGACGCCCGTCGTGCCGCCCGTGGCGATCGACAGCCGGTTGCCCGAACCGCCCGCGCCACCACCGCCGCAGCCCGCCGCGGCCAGCACGGTCGCTGCGAGTATCGCGAAGATCCGCTTCACGCTGGGTCCTTCCTTTTTCTTCTGACGAGGTGCACGGCCGCGGCCACGGCCAGGACGGCCAGGCCCGCGATGATGGGGACGGGCTCGAGGAACAGCAGCAGGACGGCGGCCACCGCCGCGAGCACCCGCTCCGGCCAGCCGGTGAGGCCGCCGGTGGCCAGGGCGAGGGCCGCCACGGCGATCGCCGAGACGGCGGTCATCAGCAGCACGGTGCCGATCGGCCCCTGGCCGAGCAGCGCCTGCCCGTTCGGCGTCAGCACGAAGGCGAACGGCACCAGGAACGCGGGCAGCGTGTACCGCCAGGTCATCATCATCGTCCGGTACGTGTTGCCGCCGGTGATCGCGGCCGCCGCCACCGCGGACAGCGCCGTGGGCGGGCTCACCTCCGACAGCACCGCGTAATAGAAGACGAACATGTAGGCCTCGGCCTTCGTGACGCCGAGGGCCAAGAGCGCGGGACCGATGATCACCGCGGCGATGATGAAGCTGGCGGTGACCGGCACGGCCAGGCCCAGCAGCATGACCGCGACGCCGGACAGGACCGTCGTCAGGATCAGGTTGCCCGCGGCGAGGTCCACGATGATGTCGGCGAGGTTCAGCCCGAGGCCGGTCTGCGTGATGATGCCGACGATGATCCCGGCCGCCGCGCACACCGCGGTCACCGGCAGCACTTCGAGGGCGCCCTTGGCCAGCGCCTGCGCGACGCGCTTGGGCCCCATCCGGTGCTCCGGGTCGAGGAACGACAGCGCGAAGGCGATGCCGGTGGCGATGACCACCGCCTGGAACGCCGACCTGTCCAGCGCCATCAGCACGATGATGAGGATGAGCGAGCTGAAGTGGTAGCCGAAGCGCAGCAGCAGGCGGCCCGCCCTGGGGGCGTCCACCTCCACGGCGTGCGTGCTGAAGCGGCGCGAGTCGATCTCGATGGCCAGGAAGATGCCGAGGTAGTAGAGGATCGTGGGGATCGTCGCGTACAGGAGCACCTGCAGGTAGCTGACCTGGAGGTATTCGGCGATGATGAACGCCGCCGCGCCCAGCGTGGGCGGCGACAGGATGGCGCCGATGCCACCGGCCGCGAGGATGCCGCCCGCCGGCTCCTTCGGGTAGCCCGCCCGGCGCAGCACCGGCCAGGCGACGCTGCCCAGGCTGACCGTGGTGGCCACGCCCGACCCTGACACGGTGCCGAGCAGGAATCCGGCCGTGGTGACGGTACGGCCGGGGGCGGCGCGGGACTTGCGGAAGGCGGCGAAGCTCAGGTCGATGAAGAACCGGCTCGCGCCCGAGAAGTCGAGCACGGCCCCATAAATCGTGAAAAGGATGATGTAACTGGCGGCGACCTGCATGGGGACGCCGAAGAAGCCCTCGGTGCCGGTGTAGAGCTGCGACACGATCTGCTCGAGGTCGAATCCTCGGTGGCCGATCGTCCAGTTAATCGGCAAATATGAGCCGTAATAGGCATAAATCAGGAAAATGACGCAGATGATGGTCAGAGACCAGCCGACGGTGCGCCGTACCGCCTCCAGGAGCAGCACCGTCAGCGCGAGGCCGGCCGCGATGTCCACGCCCGTGAGCGCCGCGCCGGAGCCCCGCACACGGAACGCCTCGAAGTCGAAGAGCGGGTAGACCAGCACGGCCAGCGCGACGGCGGCCAGCACCCAGTCGGCCACGGTCGGCCGCTCGCCCACGGCCGGCGGCTCGCCCCCGGTCGGCCGCTCGCCCCCGGCCGGCGGCTCGCCCCCGGTCGGCCGCTCGGCCACAGCGCCGGTGTCGCCGCCGGTGTCGCCGCTGGTGCCGGCGCCGGTGTCGCGCCTGAGCAGGCGCCGCGCCAGCGGCGGCACGCCCGACCGGTAGCAGAGGAAGACCAGCGGCAGCGCCGCCGCCAGGAACGTCATCCGGTGCTCGATCGCCTCGATCGGCCAGAACACCACCACCAGCGAATAGGCCGACAGCAGTCCGCCCACGATCCACACGCCGCGCCGAAGACCTCCGCTGAGCTCCCGTGCCGGGCGTTCCTGTTCGTGAGCGGAAACAAGCTCGGCCTCGCGGTCGCTCAGCTCGGTCAAATCGTCCTCCCCGACAAGGCGTTGCAGCGGACTTTACGAGCCGCCCAGACGCTGGGGGAAGACTCCGTTACCTTTTCGATTTCCCGAGCCTCGGAACCGAGTCCTGGAACCGAGTCCTGGAACCGAGTCCTGGAACCCGGTCCTGGAACGCAGTCCTGGAACGCAGTCCTAGAACAAAGGCCGCGATTCCTCCGCGAGCCGCTCCACGGGGACCTCACCCGCCTGGCTGCCGTCGCGGAGCCGTACCGACGCGCCGCCGCTCGCCGCCTCGCGCGGCCCCACCACCAACTGGTACGGCACCAGCCGGTGCGCCCTGATCCTGGCCCCGAGGCTGCCCCGGTCGGCGGGCGCCAGCTCCGCCCGCAGCCCGGCGGCCACGCAGCGGCGCAGCAGGTCCTCGGCGGCCGGCGCCTCGGCGTCCGACAGCGGCAGCACCACGGCCTGCACGGGCGCCAGCCAGGCGGGGAACGCGCCCCCGTGGACCTCGATGAGGTGTGCGAGCAGGCGCTCGATGCTGCCGACGACGCTGCGGTGCACCATGACGGGGCGCCCGCCCCCGGCGTGGCGCAGGTCGAAGCGCTCCGGTTGGAAGAAGTCCACCTGGACGGTCGACAGGCTGCTCTCGCGGCCCGCCGGGTCCACGATCTGGATGTCGATCTTGGGGCCGTAGAAGGCGCCCTCGCCGCGCTCCTCGTCGAAGTCGCGGCCGCGCTCGTTCAGCACGTCGCGCAGGATCGCCTCGGAGCGCGCCCACAGGCCCGGGTCGTCCACGTACTTGTCGCCGTCGCCGCGCAGCGACAGCCGGTAGCGGGCGGCGCGGATGCCGAGCTGGGCGTGCGCGGCCTCGACCAGGTCGAGGGCGCCCGCCACCTCGGCGGCGGCCTGCTCGGGCGCGCAGAACACGTGGCCGTCGTTGAGCTGGATGGCCCGCACCCTGGTCAGGCCGCCCAGCACGCCGGAGAGCTCGGAGCGGTACTGCCCGCCCAGCTCGGCCAGGCGCAGGGGCAGCTCGCGGCGGCTGCGCCCGCGCGAGCGGTAGATGAGCGCGTGGTGCGGGCACAGGCTGGGGCGCAGCACGAACTCCTCGCCGCCCACGCTCATGGGCGGGAACATGTCGTCGGCGTAGTGCGCCCAGTGGCCCGATCTCTCGTACAGCTCGCGTTTGCCGAGCACGGGCGAGTTGACGTGCTGGTAGCCGTTGCGGCGTTCGAGCTCGTGGACGTAGTCCTCGATGGCCTTGCGCACGGCCGCGCCCGCGGGGAGGTAGTAGGGGAGGCCGGAGCCGATCAGCGGGTCGGTGTCGAAGAGGGCCAGCTCGCGGCCGAGTCTGCGGTGGTCGTTCATGATCGTCCTTCTCGTGGAAAGGGCGAACGACCAGACTCCCGGGCGTCCGCCCGGGAAGCATGGATTCAGCGCGCCGGGACGGTGTCCGGCGTCGTCGTGACGAAGGCGCGCTGCATGGATCTCACCGTAACATCCGGGTGCGCCCGTGAGCTCATGAAAAAAAGCTTCAAGAAGCCCTCAAGGAGTGGCAAATGGTATAACAGCCTGGTGGCCGAGATCACCCTGGACGTCTGCCAGCTGCAGGCGTTCGCCGAGGTGGGCTATCAGGTCGCGGGCGGTGGCGGCGCGCACGGGGCGATGGCGGCGCTGCGCCGGGTGGTCCCCGTCGACGCGTACGAGTTCGTCGCCTTCGATCCGGCCACGGGCCGCCACCACAGCGTCGTCTCCGACGGCCACCGGCGCATCGACCGCGACGCGGCCGAGGAGTACGCCGGTCTCGACGCGTGCCGCAGGGCCCGCGTCACCCGCGCCCCGGTGCGCATGCCCGAGCCGGACACCGAGCGCTATTTCCGCCGCCACCTCGCCCCCTACGGGTGGCGGGCCGGGCTGACGGCGCCGCTGTTCCTGAGCGAGGGTCGCTACACGGGGCTGCTCCACCTGGCCACGAAGGACGCCGTCTTCCCGCGGATCACGGGGGAGCTGCTCGCGGCGGTGAGCCCGATGCTGGCGCACGTCACCGACCTGACCAGATGCGTGATCGACCCGGTGGGGCTGCCGCCCGACTTCCGGGCGGTCGCGTTCGACCGGGCGGGGACCCGGCGCGAGGTTCCCGGGCACGAGACGTCGGCCGTGCTGTGGGACGACCCCGCGATGGCCGCGTTCGCCCGGGCGTTCATCGACTCGCGGGAGCTGAACAGGCACGGGCTCTGGCCCGACCGTGCCGGGCGCTGGCACGAGTTACGGCTGATCAGGGCCGGTGTCGGGTTCCAGGGGGCGCTGCAGGGCGCCATCGTGGCCGAGCGGCCCTGCCTGCTGCCGTACGACCTCACGGGCCGGGAGGTGGACGTGCTCACCCGGGTGGCGGCCGGCGACTCCAACCCGCAGATCGCCGCCGCGCTCGTGCTCAGCGTCCGCACGGTGACGACCCACCTGGAGCACATCTTCGCCAAGCTCGGCTGCGACAGCCGCACCCGCCTCACCACCAAGGCCCTCGCCGAGGGCCTGTGCCGCCTCGACGTCTAGCCTCCGGCAGGCCGGGGTCGCCTCGAGGTCCAGCGACCGGCAGGTCGGGGTCGCCTCGACGTCCAGCCTCCGCCAGGCCGGGGTCGCCTAGACGGCCACGCCGGCCGGGACGCGGGTGTGCAGCAGCTCGAACCAGACCGTCGTCGTGCCGTCCTCGCGCGTGAAGCCCCAGCGGTGGCTGAGCGCCTCGATCAGCGGCAGGCCCCGCCCGCTGGTGGAGTGCGTGCTCGTACGGCACACGCACGGCGGCCCGTCCGACCCCGCGTCCGACACGAGCACCCGCACCGCCGTCTCCGACCTGGTCATGGTGACCGTGAACGAGCCGCCCGACCCCGACCTGGTGTGCAGGACCGCGTTCGTGGCCAGCTCGCTGGTGAGCAGCGCCACGTCGTCGTACAGGGGGTGGTCGCGGCCGAGCGCGGCGGTCACGAGCCCCCTGGCCCTGGAGACCTGGGAGGGGACGCCCGGCAGCCTCGCCACCAGATCCCCGCAGCCCTCCCCGTCGAGGCGATGAAAGTCCGGCGGTGCCACGGCGACCTCCCCCAAATCCGGTGACTTTGTGAGACGCCCCGGCGGTGCGCCGGAGATTACCGCGAAAAGGTAGGAATGGGCTTGCCGAAGGTCTCCTGCGCGGCAGGGGACGCCGACCGAGTACGCTGCGATCGACGAGTCGTCCAGACCGTGGGGGAGAGCGTGGGAGGTCGCGTGAGCAGCCTCGAGGCCGTCTGGGTCCAACCGTACGATCGGCCGGGGGCCGCGGTCGTGACCGGCGTCTTCGACATCCTGCACGTCGGCCACGTGCGCTACCTGCGGGCCGTGGCCGAACGCGGGCTGCCGCTCGTCGTCGGCGTCGAGGACGATCCCCGGGTGCGGGCGTGGAAGGGGCCGAGCCGCCCGCTCAACCCCGCGGAGGAGCGGGCGGAGGTGCTGGCCGCGCTCCGGTTCGTGGAGGGCGTGTTCATCGTGACGGGGCCGCCCGAGGCGCACGGGCCCGAGGACTACATCGACCTGCTGGTGCCCATGCGTCCTGGGGCGCTCGCCCACACGGCGGGAGACCCGCACGCGGGCGCCCGTGCCGCCGCGGCCGCCATCCTGGGGAGCGAGTGCTGGGAGATGGCCTCCATCCCCGGCCGCTCCACGACGCGGATCGTGAACGCGGCGAGCAAGGGCTAGGAATCGGCCTCGGCCCTGGCGGGAGTCGGTGAGCGGACGGAAGGCCATGATCGCGTAATCTCTCCTGACATGACGGCCGATCTGGTGGCGAGACGCGTGACGAACTTCCTGGCGCCGCAGGTGCTGGTGATCGTCATGCCTCCGGTCGTCGGCCTCATCGCCCAAGGGTGGGGCGGGGCCGCGTGGGGCCTGCTGGCCTCCGCGTTCTGCGGCGGCGTGCCGGCGGCGGTGATCGCGCTGGGCGTGCGGTCGGGCCGCCTCGACTCGCACCACATCGTCGACCGGGCCCGCCGCACCGGCCCGCTGCTCGCCGCGGTGGCGGCCGTCCTGGCGGCGCTGGCGCTGCTGGTCGTGATGGGCGCGCCGACGCTGCTCGTCGCCACCGTCACCGCGATGCTGGCCGCCCTCGCCGTGACCGTCCCCGTCACGCTGCGCTGGAAGATCTCCTTCCACGCCGCCGTCTCCGCGGGCACGGTCGTGGTGCTCGCCCACGTGCTGCCCGCCTGGCCGACCGCGCTGGCCGGGGCCGCCGTCGTGGCGCTGGTGTGCTGGGCGAGGGTACGCCTCACGCACCACACCTGGCCTCAGGTGGTCGTGGGGGCGGCGGCCGGGACGCTGACGACCTGGGGGACGCTGGCCGCGTTCGGCGTGGGCTGATCCGTGCTCCCGGCCGACTGGAATAGTGGCGGCGCTCCCGGGGTTGCCGCGAACATGGACGTCACGAACCGCGGCCGGGTGCGCGTCGAGCGCACGGCCAAGCGTGTGAGGGCTTATCTCGGCGGCCGGGTGGTGGCCGACACCACCTCCGCTCTCCTGGTGTGGGAGGTCCCGTACTACCCCACCTACTATTTCCCGCTGGCAGACGTGGACGAGTCCGCGCTCAAGGCCACCGGCGCCACCGGTCACTCCCCGAGCAGGGGCGACGGCCTGGTGCACACCGTCACCTCGGGCACGGCCGAGGCGGCGGACGCGGCGCTGGTCTACCGCGACTCGCCGCTGGAGCAGATCCGCGACCACGTCCGGTTCGAGTGGGACGCCATGGACGCCTGGTTCGAGGAGGACGAGGAGGTCTACGTCCACCCGCGCGACCCGTACACCAGGGTCGACATCCTGGCGAGCTCGCGGCACGTGCGGGTGGAGGTGGACGGCGTCACCGTGGCCGACTCCCGCAGCCCCCGCATCCTCTTCGAGACGGGCCTGCCCGCCCGCTACTACCTGCCGAAGACGGACGTACGGCTCGACCTGCTGGAGCACACGGACACGGTGACGCACTGCCCGTACAAGGGCACGGCGGAATACTGGACGGTCAACGGCAAGAAGGACCTGGCCTGGTCGTATCGGACGCCGCTGCCGGAGAGCGAGAAGGTCGCCGGGCTGATCGCGTTCTACAACGAGAAGCTCGACATCTACCTGGACGGCGAGCTCCAGGAGCGCCCGCAGTCCAAGTTCTCCTGAGCTCAGGAGGAGGGGGTCCAGCCGGGGTCGCGGCCGAGGTAGCGCAGGAGCGTCGCCACGTCGTCGTCGCCCGCCTCAGGCTCCAGCGCGGCGGCGTACGCGCCCCAGGCGCGCAGCGGCTCGACGATCTCCTGCGCCACCTTCAGCAGCGGCCGGGCCAGCTCGGGCGTCAGCGGCGACGGCCGGCCCGTGGCGACCGCGATGTCCCAGGCGTGCACGGCCGCGTCGAGCGCGCACGCCGCCGAGCCGGACCACGGCGACATCTTGTGCGGCGGCACCGGCGTCGGCACCTCGGCAGCGTCCCGGTCGACGCCGGCCCACGCCCTGGCCGCGCGTGCCATCGCGTCCTCCGCGAACGCCGCGGGGTCGCCCGCCAGCTCGCCCGAGGGCTCGAACGGGTTGAACGCGGGGCCGGGCTCACCGGTGAGCGCGGCGGCGAAGCCGATCTGGTCTCCTGCCGCGTGCTGGAGCACCTGCGTGACGTCCCAGGCCGAGCAGGGCGTCGGGAGGTGCCAGGCGGTGGCCGGAACGGCGCCGACGACCCGGCGCAGCGCCTCGTGCGAGGCGTCCAGTACGTCCCAGCCGCTGGTGGTGTAGTCGCTCATCGGTGAGCCCCCTTTCGTTATGTCTCCACTCTAGCAGAACGGAATGATTTGTTCCACTACTTTGCCCGGGCGCTTGAGACCCCGCGGTACTGCAGGTCCTGCACGTAAGGCGTCGAGGTGACCTCGTACGGCGAGGTCGCCGTCGCCACGACGGCGCCGCTCCGCGAGGCGGACGCCGAGACCGACCCCGTCTTCAGCGGGAACGTCTTGACCGACACGCCCGCCGGCGCCGCGTACGTGTGCGTCTGGCCGCCGATCGTCGCCGTCACCGTGCCCGCCGCCGTCAGCATGCTGAGCACCTCGACCGTGTCACGCGGCTGCGTGCCCGCCGGGCTCGTGCGCAGCTCCATGAGCTTGGTCTGCGGGTACGTCGGCTTCGCGGCGTACGGCTGGACCCGGTGCGACACGTACAGCACGTCCTTGGTGATCTGCGGGCAGCCGAGCTTCATGCAGGTCAGGTAGTACGTGGAGAGGTCCAGCCAGGTCCAGCCCGCGTTCGCCGAGGGCGCGAACTGCGTGCCCTCGGAGTAGTCGTTCCAGGTCACGAGCTGCACCCACTCGGCCTTGCCGTCGATCGCGCCCTTCCAGGACAGCCGGAGGTTGTCGGTGTTGCCGGCCTCCTCGTAGATGCCCTGGTTGGGGCGGGAGTCCTGGATGGCGATGGGCTGCATCCAGATCTTGCCCATGCTGTGCGCCTTGTCGATGCCGGCGACCAGGCCGGAGTTCGCGGTGGCGTTGTGGTGGCCGAAGTTGGCGAAGCCGTAGCTGATCGAGCTGAACGAGTCCCGGTACCTGGCGAAGTCCAGGAAGCACGGCACGAAGGCGACCTCGATGCCGTACTGGGTCTTCATGGTCTTCATCCACTCCGACCACCAGGCGGGGGTGCGGGCCTCGGCCTTGAACGGCGAGACGACGAGCCGGTTGTCGGCGAGCCGGTAGACCGACTTCGACGCGGCCACCTTCGCCAGCGCGGCGGCCAGGGCGGCGCTGTCCACGCTCGCCAGGCCGTTCATGTCGGGCATGAGCACGATCTTGAAGCCGGGGTCGACCGCCTCGGCGGCCTTGATCAGGTTCTCGACGCGGGTCCAGTTGCGGCTGGTCACGGAGAGGATGTCGACCGTGAACCCGTCCAGGCCCGCCGCGACGGCCTGGCTCACCTCCGTCTTGAGGTCCGCGAGCTCGAAGTCGCCCGTCAGGGGCGAGCGCGTCAGCGGGCGGTCGCGCAGGAAGCCGCCGTACGCCTTGTGCTTGCCGCTCTCGCCCTCCGGCTTGAGCCAGTTCCTGGCGTAGTAGTCGCTCGCCGGCGCCTGGTTGTCGATCGAGACGGGGAACGGCGGGAAGTAGTGCGCGAACACCTTCTTCGACGAGGCACGCAGCTGCGCGGTGCTCGGCTTCGTGAACGCCAGAGGGCCGTCCGAGGCGGCGCTCTCGGTGTAGGTGACGGTGAGGCGCGGCTTGGCGCCGGCCGTGCCCTCCAGGGAGTTGAAGACGGCCTGCGGGCCCGCGGTGGCGGTGATGGCGAAGGAGTACGTCCCGTCGCCCGGGACGGCGCCGGTGAAGGCGCCCGTGACGTCGAGCTCGACGTCCTCGCCGCTGGTGAGGCCCTTCGCGGTGCCGAGCGTGGCGCCGAGCGCGGGGCGGGAGGGCCAGGTGACCGTGTCGGACCAGGTGGCCGTCACCTTGCGCGCGGCGATCGAGGTCTCCGTGGTCCGCGCGGCGGTCAGTTTCAGCGTGGCCGTGATGCCGGTCGCGTTCGCGGGCAGGCCCTTCACCGGGAACCGGACGAGCGCCTGCCGCTCCGCGGCCGCCTGGGCGTCGCACGTGCTCGGACAGGCCGACAGCCAGGTGTGGGAGCCGTGCGTCTGGGTGGGGCTGGCCTGGCTGAGGTAGGTGTCCTGGTCGGCGGTGATGGTCACGGACTTGGGCGCCGCGGCGGCGCCCGCCGGGACGGCGGCGTACGTTCCCGCTCCGGCGAGCGTCACCACGGCCACGAGTAACGCTCGGAGACGGTTGTGCATGGGTCCTCCACGAATCGGGCTACGGCCGCGCTCCGGGCGGCCGCCTTTCACCGATCCAGGGTGGGCCAAGATCAATCCAGCTGTCGGGCGTTTGGGAAAAAACGGGCGGAAGGTGCGGAAGCCTCCCGCCCGCTCACCGTACGGTCAGGTGAAGAGGCGGGCGAGGACCCGGGTCCCGAACTCCAGGCCCTCCACCGGCACCCGCTCGTCCTTGCCGTGGAACATCCCGAAGTAGTCCAGGTCCGGCCGGAGCATCAGGGGCGCGAAACCGTACCCCTTGATGCCGATCCTGGCGAAGGACTTCGCGTCGGTGCCGCCGGCCATCACGTACGGCACCGGCCGGGCGAGCGGGTCCTCGGCCACCAGCGCGCCCGCCAGCGTGTCGAAGAACTCCGAGGGGTACGGCGCGTCGGGCGCGTCCTCCAGGTTGACGAACTCGCGGGTGATCTTCGGGCCGAGCAGCGTGTCGATCGTCTCCAGGAACTCCTCCTGCGTCCCCGGCATGTAGCGCCCGTCCACGTGCGCCTCGGCCGTCGAGGGCACCACGTTCACCTTGTAGCCGGCGTCCAGCATCGTCGGGTTCGCCGAGTTGCGGATCTGGCTCTTGAACAGGCTGCCCAGCGGTCCCAGCCGGGCCGCCTCCTCGTCCAGGCGGTCGAGGTCGATCGGCCGGCCGGTGATCTCGGACAGGCTCTGGATGAGCGCCGCGACCGACGGCGTCAGGCGTACCGGCCACTCGTGGGAGGCCAGCCGCGACAGCGCGTGCACCAGCGTGGCGACCGGGTTGTCCACCGGAGGTCGGGAGCCGTGGCCCGCCACGCCGTGCGCGGTGAGCTTCATCCAGGCGGTGCCGCGCTCGCCGACCGCGATCGGATAGACCCGGTGCCCGCCGGAGGCCACGCTGAAGCCGCCCGACTCGCTGATCGCCTCCGTGACGCCGTCGAACAGCTCCCGGTGCGCGGTGACCGCGTGCCGCGAGCCGTAGTCGCCCGTCGCCTCCTCGTCCGCCAGGAACGCCAGCACCAGGTCGCGCTTCGGGCGCACGCCGCGGGCCGCCAGGTCGAGCGCGGTCGCGAGCGTCATCGCGCACGAGCCCTTCATGTCGACGGCGCCCCGCCCGTACACGCAGCCGTCGGTGATCTCGCCGGAGAACGGGTGCATCCGCCACTCGGCCGGGTCGGCGGGCACCACGTCCAGGTGGCCGTGGACCAGCAGCGCGTCGGGGGAGTCGCCGTCGATCCTGGCCACGACGGTGGTCCGCCCCGGCGCCGACTCGAACACCACCGGTTCGATGCCCGCGTCCGCCAGCAGCGTGGCCACGTACTCGGCGGCCGGGCGCTCGCCCGAGCCCGGATTGGTGGTGTCGAACCTGATCAGATCCGAGCAGATCTCGGCGACGCTCTTCACGCTCTCCCCTTCAGTGTCAGCGGCGGCACCTCGGGCGTCTCCATGCCGAAGATCAGCCCGTAGAAGGCCAGCTCGGCCTCCAGCACCGCGACGATAGTCTCCTCCCTGCGCCAGCCGTGCTGCTCGCCAGGGTAGGTGAGCAGGGCCCACTCCTTGCCGTGCCTGTCCAGCTCGGCGGTGAACCGCTCGGCCTGGCTCACGTCCACGATCGCGTCCTCCAGGCCGTGCAGCATGAGGCACGGGCCCGAGGTGCGGTAGGCGTTCAGCAGCGGCGAGCGCTCGGTGTAGCGCTCCCGCGTCTGGGGCAGCGGGCCCACCAGACCGTCCAGGTACCGCGACTCGAAGTCGTGCGTCTCGGCGGCCCAGCTCTCCGGGTCGGTGATCGCGTAGTGCGCGACCCCGCCCGCGAACACGTCACTGTGCACGAGGGCCGCCACCGTGGTCCAGCCCCCGGCGCTGCCGCCGCGGATCGCGAGCTTGGCGGCGTCGGCGCGGCCCAGCTCGACCAGGCCCCTGGCCACCTTGGCGCAGTCCTGCACGTCCACGACGCCCCACTGGTGACGCAGGCGTTCGCGGTAGGCCCGGCCGTACCCCGTCGAGCCGCCGTAGTTGACCACGGCCACGCCGATGCCCCTGCTGGTGAAGTAGGCGATCTCCAGGTCGAGGACGATCGGGTGGCTGCCGGTGGGGCCGCCGTGCACGAAGATCACGTACGGGCCGGGGGCCTGGGCGCCGGCCGGCGGGTAGATGTGCGCGTGCACGCCCTCGATCGTCACGGCCTCGGGAGTGGGGAGCAGATCCCGCTCCGGGAGCGGCTTGCGGGCCGACACGATCTCCCGCGCGCCGCCCTCCTCGAGATCGACGAGGGTCACTTCCAGCGGCGTGTACGGGCTCGCCCCCACGCCCGCCACCTTGCCGCCCGCGACCGACACGGTGGACGACCAGTAGGTGGCCGGGCCGCCGATCTCCCGCAGGCCGCCGGTCTCCGGGTCCAGCACGCCCAGGCGGCGGTGGTCCGGGGTGCCGTACACGACGGCCAGCTCACCGGTGTCCGCGACGGCCAGGTACGTCATGCCGGGTTTCCACGCCGCCGAGCCGAACTCCAGCTCCATCGGGGTGAGGTTCCGGCCGGGGGAGCCGTCGAGGTGGACGAGGTGGACGTTCCACCAGCCGGTGGGGTCGGTCACCGCGTACAGGCTGGCGCCGTCGCGCCACTCGGCCTGCGCGACCGACTCCTCGGGGCCTCCGGCGACCACCCGGTACTCACCCGCCGTGCCGTCCTCCCGCAGGGGGGCCACGCAGAGCTCGGTGCCGTCCCACGGCATGTTCGGGTGGTCCCACCCGATCCAGGCGACGTGGCGGCCGTCGGGGGAGAGGCGGGGGTTCATGAGGAAGTGCTGGGCTGCGACGATCATCCTGACGGGGCCGCCGTCGAGGGGCACCGCCACCAGGTCGCGCACGTCGTCGCTCTCGCGCACGGCCCAGACCTCGTCGCGGCCGGGCGGGAGGTACAGGTCCGCGTAGCGCGCCGGTCCCTCCGGGGTGATGGGCACCGGAACCCCGGACTTCTGCGCGGCCGGGGCGTCGAGGCGGTAGAGGCGCTGGTCCGCCCAGTTGGTGAAGACCAGCCCGCCGCCCGGCAGCGGCCGCCAGGAGCGGCCGCCGTACTCGATCACCCGGTTGCGCGCGTTCCAGCCCGGCGGCAGCGCGTCCGTGCGGGTGCCGTCGGGGAGGCGGCGCACCACGCAGCGCCGCCCGCCCTCGTGCGGGCGGGGCTCGTCCCACCAGACCTCCACACCGGAGGGCGTGGCCACCGCCTCCACCCACAGCGGGCCGCCGTCGGTACGGGCCACGTCGATCGGTCGAATGCTCATCAACTCACCAATTGCCGTCGGTACAAGGAGGAAGGGGATGCTCGGGTGGGTGGAGGATGTACGCGATGCCCCCGCTGCCCGAACTCCGCAACCACACGTTCTCGAACGCTGCCCGCGGATAGACCCTCCGAACCGAGGCATCGTCGGGCGCGGCGGGGTCGTTCACGATGACGTCGCCCTCGGCCGTGAAGCCGGTGACGACCAGGATGTGGCCGTCGGTGGAGTAGCAGGAGCCGGGCAGCTCGTGCGCCTTGAACGACTGCGAGGTGATCACCGGGATCCCGGAGCGTACGAACGCCTCCAGCTCCACCGCCGACCGCAGCCGCGTCACGAACCCGGCCAGCCCGTACCGCCCCGCGTACGCCACGTTGAACGGCCAGTTGCCGGTGCCCAGGTAGCTCGTGTCGTACGTGCCCATGGCCGCGTGGTCCACCATGGGCGCCGGGTCGCCGTCCCCCACCCAGGCCAGCTCGGCGGCGCCGGGGCCGCGGCCCCAGTAGCCGAGCACCATGGCCACCGAGGTTGGGCCGCACCAGTTGACGCCCCCGCCGTCCCACCGCAGATGGTGCCCGGCGTGCGCGTGCTGGGAGTGCCGGGGCACCGCCAGCTCCACCGGCCCCGCCGCGCCGGGCGCGCTGGGCGCCACAGGACGTCGCGGCACGGCCGAGGCCATCACGCCCAGCCCCGTCACGCGCGCGCCCGCGCCGTGCGAGGCCACCCGCACCTGGTACGACAGCACCGGCCGCCGGGCCACGAACGTGTCCACCGCCACGTCGCCGTCCTCGTCGCCCTGGCCGGGAACGGACGTGCGCGGATCGCCGTGCTCGGACCAGCGGCCCATGACGTACCACTTGGTGAGATCGCCCCGCTCGGTCCTGGCCCGCAGCGCCACCTCGATCCAGGAGCCCGGCGGGGTGCGCGCGGTCCACGAGGCCACGAGCTGGGTGGCGGGGAACCCGATCCGGCGCTCATCACTGCTCCACGAGTCGCCCGCGGGTACGGCGAAGCGGGCGAAGGCCACGCGGGCCAGATCGACGGTGAGCACCAGCCACATTCTGGTTTCGCACCCCGTGTCACACATCGGATGGTTTACGTACCAGCCCGATTGTGCCGGTGATGATCTCTACGGTCCGGGTCATGACTCACGCGCTCGCCCCGCTACCACCCGCCCGGGCCCGGCTGGACCCGCGACCCGGTGGTGACCTGCGACGGCGGGCGGCTGCGGTTCGAGTCGTTCTCGGTGTGGCAGGCGGCCTGCGCCCAGACGGGCATCGGATACCCACTACTCGCACCTGGTGTGACCGCTTCAATCGATGATCGCGGTGACTTCGGCCTCGATGAGGATGCCGGGCTCGAACAGCATGTCCACCCCGATCAGCGCGGCCGGCGGCGTGGCGAGGTCGAACTCGCGGGCCGCCTGTTCGATGCCCGCGTTGCGAAACAGCCACGAGATCTCCTGATCGGTTATGTGATCGAGGCGCTCGGTGAACGCACCCTCCGCTTCAGCGAACTGCGTGACGAGGTCGAGGGCATCAGCCACAAGATGCTCACCCAGAACCTGCGCATGCTGGAGCGCAACGGCCTGGCCGAGCGGAAGGTGCATCCCACTGTGCCGCCGCGGGTCGAGTACACCCTCACCGAGCCGGGTCAGGCCCTGCGCGCGACGGTTGATCTCATCTGCGGCTGGACCCATCAGTACTTCGGCCACATCGAGACCGCCCGCCGGCGTTTCGACGCCTGACGGCTCAGTCCGAGTCGGCGGGACGAAGGATGCAGCCGCTGGCCGGCCAGCGCACCCTGGTGACGGGCCCGCACCTGGGCGCCGCGGACACCGACATGATGGCCTGGTACGACGGCGACAAGACCGCCCCCGAGGTGATCGTCGCAGCGGCCCTCGACGGCATCGAGGCGCACTGGCCGGAGCTGCTCGCCGACGCCTGGAGCCGCCAGGTGAAAGCGTGGCTGTCCGAGGACCCGGGCGTCATCTACCGGGAAACAGAGGCCGTTCTCACGGCCTGACCCCCGCCGAATGTCGTAGGGATGATCAAGAATGGCGTGCCATGGGATGGATCGGGATCGTGACGGGCCATGAGCTCACCGTCGAGGGGACGCGGCGGCCGGTGCTCGCCTGCCGGACGGCCGCGGGCCACGTGCTGGCCAAGGTGCCCGCCGACGTCAGGAAGGACCCGACCGCGGTACGGCTCGCCGCCCTCTGCGACCGGCTCGGCGAGCATGCGCGGGCGGTGCACGACCGGGTCGAGTCCTGGATGGTGCGGTCGCTGCCCGTCCCGGCTGCGGTGTTCGCGGCGGTGTGGGACGACCCGGTGTGGCGCGAGACGCTCACCGACCTGGTCATCGCCCCGATCGTCGGCGGCGCGCCCGACCTCGGCCGCTGCGCGCTCCTGCGCGAGGGCGCGTGGACGGACGCGGACGCCTTCGCGGTCCCACACCCGCTGCTGCTCGGCGACGAGCTGCCCACCTGGCGGGGACGGAACCTCACGCAGGTTGTCGAGCAGGTACGCCGCGAGGTGTGGACTCGTCCCGCGGGCATGGACCGTACGTTCGGCGTGGTCGACATCTTCGGATACCTGGACGCCCGGTACGAGAGCGGCGCCGCGTTCGAGCGCCGCGTGCACGAGCTGGGCGGGCGCATCAAGGGGGGCAGAGCGCGGTTCACCGTGCACGCGCCCGAGCCGCTCGGCATCGAGATCGACCTGGACTGGAGCGGGCCGATGAGCCCGGCCTACATGGAAGGGCTGAGCTTCACCGCGGGCGGCCGGGAGATCGGCGACATCGCCTGGTCCGAGGGCGTCCGCATGCTCATGGCTCTGTACGCTGACCGCACCGTGGACGAGACGGAGCCGATGATGGAGGCGGCCGAGGCGTACTCCCGCTACTGCGACGCCCGCCAAGGCGAGCCCGGCACTGTGGCGCCCTCCGGCTTCACCGGCCCGACGCGCGACGTCCAGCTGCGCGCCGGGGCGGTACTGCCGGGCACGCCCGCCGGCTCCGACGAGGACACGTGCGTCGCCGTCCGCTACGAGCACGCCGTCCTGGACGAGCCGGTCGTCGAACTCGTCCGGCGCGCGGCCGCCGACGGCGACAAGGCCGAGAAGTCGCTGTACGACCTGGGCCCGGTGGCGGAGACCGGCGTCGGCACCGTGCACGCGGGCCCGCTCGGCTTCCTCGCCTCCGCCCTGCACCGGTACCCGGCGCACCGCGCCCGGATCCTGGCCGTGCACACCGACCTGCGGGCCGCCCGCGGCCTGGCCGCCCGCAAGCCCGGCCTCGCGCGCACCGCGCTCACCCGTACCGGCGACGATCTGGAGACGCACGCGCCCGCGCTGCTACCGCCGTTCTACGAGGAGTGCGCGCGGATCCTGGCTGACGCGGGCAGCGCCCGCTTCGCCGCCGCCTTCTTCGAGAAGGCCCGCGCCGCCGAGGACGCGCACGCGCTGCCGGTCGACGAGGCCGCGCTCGTCGCGGCGCACCTCGCCGCGGGACCGGACGCCGGAACGGCCACGCTCAAGAAGCACGGCAAGCGGCTCGCCGCCCGCCATCCCGCCCCCGGCGCGTACCGCTGGCACCGCAGCCTGCTCACCGAGTGGTGCGAGGAAGTCCCGGACGGCGCGGACGGCGCGCTGGCCCTGGCCGACGGCTGGGCGGCGCTGGCGAAGGCCGCCGGGCACGCGCTCGGCGGGCCCGAGGACGAACGCGCCGTACGGGCCTTGCTGGAGAGCGGCTGCATGGAGTCGGCACCGCAGGCCCTCTGGACGTTCGTCCTTCCGCTGCTCGGCCCGATGGCACGGGCGGACGCGGGCATCGGCCGCGCGCTCCTCGGCACCCTGCCGCTGCCCGCCAAGGACACCCCCAAGGCGAAGAGCGCGGCAGTGTCGCTCCTCCTCGGCAACCTCGCGGGCGCGGGCCTGACCGCCCCGTTCACCACGTTCCCCGGGCCGGCGGGGGCGGCGAAGGACTGGCTCGGCCGCTTCCTGAAGCGGTACGCGGGGTTAGCACTCCCCGTCGCCGGTCTCGGCGACCTCCTGCACGACGCCGGTACGCGGCTGCGCGCGGAGGGCCTCACCTGCGACGACCATGAGGCGGTGCTGGGATCGGACGAGGACGAGGTCAACCGCTGGGAGGAGACCGCCGCCGACCTCCCGCTCCTCGATCTCCTCCTGGACACGGGCGTCCCGCTCGCGCGGCCCCGGCTGCTGCACACGTTCAAGCTGTACGACAAGCTCGCCTCCGGAGCGGGCAGCGACCTGGCCGCCGTCGCCGCCGACCCGGACTGGGCTCCGCTGCTGCGCGACGCGATCGTGGGCAACGTGACCAACCAGCTCAACGTCACCGAGCCCGCCGCCCCGAAGCAGACCGCTCCCGAGACCGTACGGGCCCTGACCGCGACACCGGGAACGGCGCGGATCGTCGCCGCCATCCTGGCCGAGCATGCCGAGCGGGTCCCCGATCAAGGGCTTCCTGACGCGCACGCCGCCCTGTGCGACGCCCAACGGTTCACCGTCGCCGGAGTCCCTGGCCCCCTCCTGGACAGCGTCCGGGCGATCGCGACCGGGACGGACCCGGCCCGCGCCCTCGCCACCACGCTGAGCGGCGGCGTCCTCGACGAACTGGAGTTGCCCGCCTTCGTCCCAGGCCACGTCCACACCATCACCGACTACCTGGAAGAGAGCGGCACCGACCTGCTCCTGATCGAGTCCGGCCGGCTCTGGGCGCACAAGTTCCGCGCCTCCGTCGTCACACCGGAGGGAGTCGGCCCGTCCCACGGCTTTGGCACGTACGAGGACGTCTCGAGCCGGTCCCACGAACGGACCGAGGCGCGCGACCTCTACGACCGCTGCCTGATCGCCGTGAACGGCCGGGTGACCGTGCTGGACCACGGCGGCCCGCACTGCCCGCACGGCAGCGCGCACCCCGCCGCCCGCCACGTCGTACCGGCCGACGGCGAACAGGTCGCCTTCCCCGGCGGCGCCGAGGCCACCGTGTGGCGCGGCCAGGGCCGGATCATCGAGCTGCGGGACCCGGCCGGGCGGACCATCGGCCGCTACGTCCGCGGCTGGGGCAGGGTGCCCGAGCATCACGGCGCCGAGAACATCGGCACGGTCGAACACCACCGCTACGCGTCCGGCACCCGCCTGGTCGCGCCTCCCGGCTGGTGGTCGGCGATGCGGCCGCGCGACCCCGAAGGATCCAGGGCGCTGCGCGCCGTCGACGAGAAGAAGGCGCAGGCCCTGATCGACGTCGCGGACGCCGCGCTCGCCGCCGACCTCATGCGGGTGCTGGACCCCGAGAGCCGGTACGCGGAGAGGGACGCCGCCCGCGACGAGCTGGCGGGACGGCTGCGCCCGCTCCTGCCGGAGATCACCGACGAGTCGCTCTGGAAGGGCGTCACGTTTCTGGTGTGGACGGCCGTCGAATGCCGCGAGCGCGCGTTCGCCCTGCTGGAACGCCTGGCGCTGACCCCCCCGCCCCACCTGCGCCCGGCGCCCGCCTCTGCGGCACCCGCCGTCCGGTCCGAGAAGTCCCCCGAGCCGGACGATCCGGGGCCTGAGTCCGCGTACGAGAGGATCGTCCACTTCGCCCGTGCCGCCGTCGAGGTGCCGTACGACAAGAAGATCGCGACATTCGACGCCTCCGCCGTCAAGGGGGTTGAGAACACGCTGGGCCGCCTCGGCGCCGCCGTCCTGGAGGCCGCGTGGGGCGACGGCGGCGGGCGGGCGCGACTTCCGGAACTGGCCGCCGTCCCCGAACTCCTCCGTACCGACGGCACCTGGCACGTCGCCCGGCTGCGCCCGGAGTACGACCTCGGGCAGATCCGCTCGGGCCACGGCCCCATCATGGCCGCCGCCGTCGCCGACTACGAACAGGTGGGGCACGGTTACGCGGTCACGGCGCTCCTCCACACCCCGGACGGCCCCGACCCGCTCCTGTTCACCCGCAACCGCGTCGTCGAGCTGCGGACCTGCCGCGGCTGGGGCGACCAGGACCGGCTCAGGCGGGCGCTCGACCTGATCACCGAGAACGGCCCGCCGCCCGTGGACCGGGAGGCGACCGCACGCGCGTTCGCCGGGGCCACCGGTCTGTCACCGGCCCAGTGCCTGATCCTGCTGTCCCCCTCGGCCCGCACGCTCTCCTGGCCGGACGGCTGGGCGCGGGGCCGCGTCGCCGCCTTCCAGGAAAGCGACGCCGCCCGCGCCCGCGGACTCGGCCTGACCGAGATCGAACTGCGCGTCGCCGCGCTCTCCCTGGAGGCGCTCACCACCACCGACGAGGCCGTCGAAGTCGTCGAGCTGCTCGTGCCCGATGACCCCGCCGACCTCTGGCGTACGGGCCCGGACCTGGACCGGGCGGTCGCGTACTGGACGGAACGCCACCCGAGGCTCACCCCGCTCACCACCGGGCAGTGGGTCACCCTCGCCTCCGGCGCCGAGGACGCCCTGGAGGCGCTGATCGCCCTGCTCGGGGAGCGTCGGTCCGTACCGCCGCTGGGTCACATCGCCCGCGCTGTGAGGCTCCTGGCCGAACGCCTGCGCAAGGACCACCCCGCCCGTACGACCGCCGCCGCCCGCCTGCGTGACCTGCACGAACACGTCACCGGCCCGGACACGACCCTGCCCGTCGCCGCCGGGGTCACCTCGGTCACCGCCCTGGAACGAGCCGCCGGAGCGACCGCGGCCCACCTTCCGGAGAGCAGGCTCGCCATCGGCGAAGCCCTCACCCTGGAGCCCGCCGGAGACGGCTACCGCGTCCACCTCCGCCCGTCCGGCTGGCCCGACCTAAACGCGCTGGCCCCGGCCCTCCGCCGCGGCGGCGCCACCGATGTCGCCCCGGTCATGGAGGACCTGCGCTTCCTCCGTTCGTCGGAGCCGCTGGAGGCCGCGGCGCGGTGGGAGTGACGTTCCCGGGGGTGTGCGGGTGGTGACAGGCGCTGGCGTCCCGAAAACGCACGCGTTTTCGGGATCTCCCGTGATGGGGCGGGATCAGAGGTACAGGCCGGTGGACTCGTCGCCTGGATGGGCGGTGATCTCGCGGCCCGCGCGCAGGGCGTACAGCTCCGCCAGCGTCGCCCCCGACGAGCTCACCCCCTTCGACGAGCCGAGCCAGGCGACGGCCTCCTCCTTGGTCAGCGGCCCCACCTCGACCTGCGCCAGGCACCGCCCGGGGCGGACTACGGCGGGGTGGAGGCGGGCGAGGTCCTCGTTGGTGGTGATCGCCACCAGGACGTCGCGCCCCTGGCCGAGCAGGCCGTCCGTCAGGTTGAGCAGCCGCGAGAGCCCCTGACCCGCCTGGGCCTTGGCGCCCGAGCTGATCAGTTCGTCGCAGTCCTCCAGGACGAGCAGCCGCCAGCGCTGCGCGTCCTCGTCGGAGTCGTAGCCGACGGCCACCTCCATCAGGTAGCCGGGCTCGTTGAACAGGCGCTCGGGGTCGAGCACGCAGTCCACCTGGCACCAGTCGCGCCACTGCTTGGCCAGCGCCCGCAGCAGCGTGGTCTTGCCGGTGCCGGGCTCGCCGTGCAGGAGGATGAGGCGGCCGTTCACGTCGGCAGGGGTGATCGACATGAGCCTGTCGAGGGCCGGGCGGACCTTGGCCGAGTAGTTCTTGCTGATCTCGTCCCAGGGCTGCGCCGTGATCGGCTTCTCCGAGCGGGTGCCGCCGTGCATGCCGCGCCACCAGAAGCCCATCTCGACGTGGTCGACCTCCGGCATGGCCTCTTCGGCGCCCTCGATGCTCTCCGCGAGCACGCTCTTGGCCAGCTCCTCGTTCACGGCCGTCACGCTGACGGTGGCCGTGCGGTTGCGGTGACGTACGACGCGCAGGGTCCAGCCGTCGCCGCAGATGAGCCGCGACTCCGTCCCGTCCTCCACCCGGGCGGTACGCAGCACGCGCCCTCCGGCCGGGCTGAGCGGGGCGTCGGGGCGTACGCGCTCCAGGTTGGCCAGGCGGGACCACGGCTGCGCGCCCGTCGCGAACGGCGACAGCGCGAGGGCGTCGATGACGTCGATGGCGGAGTCGGCGTCGTCGATCCAGATGTTCATCGGGAGCTCAGAGGACTCCGGGGTGGGGAACGGCACCTCCCTGATCACGGACATAACGGTAATGATCCAGCCTCGGGCCGTCACATGTCGAAGGGTTTAGCCGAAAAATCTGCCTAAGGTTGGCTCTTGTGGAGGTCGCCGGTCTGGGTGACGAGGTCGTAGCCCGGCACGTCCCGCCAGGTGTAGGTGAGCGTGTCGCCCTTCTTGGCGAGCCAGATGGTGCCCGCGATGCAGCCGCCCTTGTTCGCTCCCAGCGAGAACGTCAGCCGCTTCTCCTCCACCTTGGTCAGCGTGATCGTCCCGCTGCAGCTCTCCGGCGGGTTCTTCTCGCTCCACGCCGCGGTGGACGAGCCGGGCTTCAGCACCACGGTGTTCTCGGCGCCGTCGGCGTCCATGGGGTTCGTGCTGGTGGTGTGGCCCGTCCACGTTCCGGCGAAGGAGGCGGGGATCTTGAGGTCCCCGCCGGTGCCGGTGGTCGGCGTGCCGGACGCCGATGGGGAAGCTGACGCGGACGCCGAAGGGGACTCCGAAGGGGACCCTGAAGGGGACGCCGAAGGGGACTCTGAAGGAGACGCTGACGGCGGCGCTGATGAGGACGCGGTGGCCGAGGCCGACGGAGGGGACGAGGCCGAGGACGAGGCAGAGGTGGAGCGGTCGTCGTCCCCTGAGGGCGTGGTCGGGGTGCGGTTGGGGTACAGGGTGGTGGCGACGGCCCCGGCCAGGACCACCGCCACCGCCGCCGAGACGCCGATGAGCAGGCCCCGCGACCGGCCGCGCCCCGTCTCATGGGTGTCCGCCACCCGCGAGCCCGGCCCGGTCTGGTGTGCCGAGGGGGGATGCGGTCCGGTCTGGTATGCCGCCCCGGGACGTGGTCCGGTCTGGTGTGCCGTCCCGGGAGGTGGCGCCGTCTCGTACGCCGCCCCCTGCCGCGGTCCCGACCCGTACGCCGCCCCGGGAGGCGGCCCCGTCGGAGGGCCGTCGCCGGACGACGGGCTGCCGGGTGAGGGCGGAGCCCCAGGGCCGTGGCTTCCAGCCGGCCCCGGTACGTGGGGGTTGACCAGGGACACCATGAGCTGCTGGGCCGTGGGGCGGCGGGAGGGCTCCTTGGCCAGGCAGGACGCGATCAGGCCGCGCAGGCGTGGCGGCAGCGCCGTCAGGTCCGGCTCCGCGTGCAGCACCCGGTGCAGCACGGCGGGCACGGTGTCCGCCCCGAACGGGCTCGCGCCCGTGGCCGCGTACAGCATCGACGAGGCCCAGGCGAACACGTCGGAGGCGGGCGCGGCCGGCGAGCCGCTGATCTGCTCGGGCGCCAGGTAGGCGGGGGTGCCGATCAGGCCCGACGTCAGCGTGGCCGCCCCCTCCGCCCGCGCGATGCCGAAGTCCACCACCCTGGGCCCATCGGGGCCGAGCAGCACGTTGGCCGGCTTGAAGTCGCGGTGCACGATCCCGGCCGCGTGGATGGCGGCCAGCGCCGTGGCCGTGCCGACCGCCAGGCGCTCGAGGTCGCCGCCGCGCAGCGGGCCGCGTTCGCGCACCCGATCGGCCAGGGAGGGGCCGTCGACGTACTCGCTCACGACGAACGGCCGCGGCCCGTCGGCCGAGACGGCGAGCACCCGCGCCGTGCAGAAGGAGGCGATGCTCTCCAGCGCCTCCAGCTCCCGTGCCAGCCTGGCCCGCGTCGTCCGGTCGCCCGCGCTCAACAGCTTGATCGCGACCGGCTCGCCCTCCGGGGAGTGGGCGAGGTAGACCACGCCCTGCCCGCCCTCGCCGAGCCGGCCGGACAAGCGGTAGCCGCCCAGGGATGCCGGATCGTCTGGTGCCAGGGGGCTCGCCATGGGCGATACGTTACCGGTCTTCATGCGTCCGCCAAGATCCACCGGTACCTTGGGTCGCTACGTCAAATCACTCCTTACACGGAGGTATGGGGGAAAGTGTCGAAGGTCACGTTCCGTGAGCGGGCGCGTTACTGGTTCGACAACACCATGTCCAAGGGGACCGCCTCGCTGATCGGCTGGCTGGCCGTGGTGTCGCTGACGCTGATCGTGATCGTGGCGGCGCTCACGCTCTGGCTCGCGCCCGACGAGCCGGACGGCGTGGCCGGTCCCGGGCACGTGCTCTGGATCGCGCTGATGCACGCGCTGACCCCGAGCAAGGTCGCCAGCGACAAGGGCTCGACGGCGTACATGGCCGTGATGTTCGCGGGCTCGCTCGGCGGGCTGTTCATCGTCAGCATGCTGGTGGGCCTGCTGTCGAACGGGCTCAAGCAGAAGGTGGACCGCCTGCGCAGGGGGCGCTCGCGGATCGTCGAGTCCGGGCACACGGTGATCCTGGGCTGGTCGGACCAGGTGTTCACGATCGTGGCCGAGCTGGTCAAGGCGCACGCCAGCGAGAAGGGCTCGGTCATCGCCGTCCTGGCGGAACGTGACAAACTCGCCATGGAGGAGGACATCCGCGAGGCGGTCGGCGACCTCGGCAGGACCCGGCTGGTCTGCCGTACGGGGCGGCCCACCGAGCCGCGCGACCTCGCGCTGATGAACCTGGCCAGCGCCCGCTCCATCGTCGTGCTCTCGCCGGAGAGCGAGGACCCGGACGCGCACGTCATCAAGATCCTGCTCGCGCTGGCCAAGCGCGACGGCACGCACCCGCCGGTGGTCGCCGGGCTCACCTCCAGCCGCAACATCGCCGCCGCCCGCCTGGCCGGTGGCCAGGATGTGCACCTGGTCGACTCCGACGACACCGCCTCCAGGCTCATCGTGCAGTCCTCGCGCCAGTCCGGCATGTCCGTCGTCTGCATGGACCTGCTGAACTTCGACGGCGGCGAGATCTACCTGCGCACCCCCAAGAAGCTCGTCGGCGTCACGTACGGCGAGGCGCTGCACGCGTACCAGACCGCCTCCGTCATCGGCCTGCGCCGGCCGGCCGGCGTCGTGCTGAACCCGCCCACCGACACCGTCATCACCGCCGACGACCAGGTCATCGTCATCGCGCACGACGACTCCCACATCCGCCTGGCCGCCGGCAAGCCGTCCCTGGACGAGGCCGCCATCGTCGCGGCCGAGGCGCCGCCCACCGAGCCCGAGCGCACGCTGCTGCTCAACTGGAACGGCCGGGCCGAGCAGATCATCCGCTACCTCGACGGCTACGTCGCCCCCGGCTCCGTCCTGGAGGTCGCCGCCGACCACCCCAAGGCGGGCGCCGGCCTGGCGGGCCTGACCAACCTCACCGTGAACGTCAAGGACTGCGACACCACCGACAGGTACGCGCTCGAGTCGCTCGGCGTCGGACTCTTCCAGCACGTCATCGTCCTGTCCGACGACCGCTTCGACGCCCACCACTCCGACACGCGCACACTCATGACGCTGCTCCAGCTCCGCGACATGCAGAGCGCGCTCGGCGAGCACTACTCGATCGTCAGCGAGATGCACGACGAGAGCAACCGCGCCCTGGCCGAGGTCACCGAGGCCGACGACATCGTGATCAGCGACACCGTCATCGGCCTGCTCCTCGCCCAGCTCGCCGAGAACCGGCACCTGGCCGACGTGTTCGGCTACCTCTTCGACTCGCGCGGCTCGGAGATCTACCCCCGGCCCGCCGGCTCGTACGTGACGACGGGGACGCGGGTGACCTTCTCCACGGTCGTGGAGGCCGCCAGGCGCAGGGGCGAGACCGCCATCGGCTACCGCAGCGCCCACGAACGCAACGTCCCGCCGCACTACGGCATCGTCCTCAACCCGGACAAGTCCGCACCGATCGTGCTCCACCCGAGGGACTCGGTGATCGTCCTGGCGGAACGCTGACCTCGCCCGCCGTCCAGGTCACGGAGAACGGGCCGCGCCGCCGTACATTTGCCCTGTGAGGACCATCGACTGGGTGGACGGCGCCATCGAGCTCGTCGACCAGACCCTGCTGCCGGACAAGTGCGTGATGCTCCGCATCCACACCGTCGACGATCTGGTGGACGCCATCCAGCGGCTGGCCGTGCGCGGCGCGCCCGCGCTCGGCGTGGCAGGGGCGCTCGGCGTCGTGCTGGCCGACGGCGACGCCGCGCAGATCGCCAGGCTCCGCGCCGCCAGGCCCACCGCCGTCAACCTCGCGTGGGGCGTCGGCCAGGCCGTCGCCCACCTGCACGAAGGCCGCGAGGCGGTGCTCGCGGCCGCGCTGCGCGTCCGCGACGACGACATCGCCGCCTGCGTGGCCATGGGGGAGCGCGGGGCCGACCTCCTCGAAGGCGACAGACTGCGGATCATGACGGTGTGCAACACCGGCGGGCTGGCCGCCGTCGAACGCGGCACCGCGCTCGGCGTCGTACGGACGCTCCACGAACGCGGCCGGCTGGCCGAGGTGCTCGCACTCGAGACCCGCCCGCTGCTGCAGGGGGCCAGGCTCACCACCTGGGAGCTGGCCAGGATGGGCGCGCCGCACCGGCTCATCGCCGACTCCGCGGGGCCGTACCTGCTGGCCAGGGGCGAGGTGGACGCGGTGCTCATCGGCGCCGACCGCATCGCCGCCAACGGCGACACCGCCAACAAGATCGGCTCGTACGCCCTCGCGCTCGGCGCGGAGCGCGCCGGGGTGCCGTTCGTGGTGGTCGCGCCCGAGTCCACCATCGACCAGAACACCCCCTCCGGCGAGCACATCGAGATCGAGGACAGGGGAGCGGACGAGGTCGTGACCGTCAGAGGTGTACGCGTGGCGCCTGAGGGAACGCGAGCGCTGAACCCGGCCTTCGACGTGACACCGCACGATCTCATCACCGCGATCGTGACGGACAAGCGGGTGATCCGGCCGTAGGTCAAATCCCACATCTTCAGGACCTGTCCGCGTCCCCCGCGTTACGCTCGGTGGTCCCGACCGCGACCCTCGGAGCTCACCGTGGCAATCGACCTGGTGTTACGGCGCGACTGGAACGCCCGCGCGCCGCGTGGTGACTACACCCAGCTCGACTCCACCAAGGGAGTGAAAGTCCACTACACGGGCGGCAACGTCGATCCCGGCATCGTCCACGATCACGCCGGGTGCGTCGCTCTGGTGCGCTCGATCCAGGCGTACCACATGGACGGCAACGGCTGGATCGACATCGGATATTCGTACGTAGCCTGTCCGCACAAGAAGGTGTTCGAGGGCCGGGGCCTGCACCACCTGCCCGCCGCGAACGGCCCAGGACTCAACGCCGGCCACTACGCCGTGCTCGGGCTCGTGGGCAACTCGGGGCTCGTGCAGCCACCCGACGGGGTGCTCCACGCGATCCTGGACGCGGTCCAGTACGTGCGTGACAAGGGCAGCGCGGGCAAGGAGATCAAGGGGCACCGGGACGGATACTCGACCGACTGCCCAGGAGAGCCGCTCTACGCATGGGTACGGCGGGGCGCGCCCCGGCCCGGTGGAGGCACGGAGCCGGAACCCGGGCCGGTCGCGCCGCCGTTCCCCGGGCGGCTGCTCACGTACCCGCCGGTGATGCAGGGCGACGACGTGCGCACCTGGCAGGCGCAGATGAAGCGGCGCGGGTGGGCGCTGACGGTGGACGGGGCGTACGGCGCGGAGTCGCGCGACGTGTGCCGCAGGTTCCAGCGCGAGCAGGGCGTCACGGACGACGGGATCGTGGGGCCGGTCACGTGGCGGCTGGCATGGGAGGCCCCCGCCGCCTGAATCAGGTTCGGGTCAACGCGTAGGATCCGACCATGGAACTGGCAGCGGGTTTCGCGTCCGTATCCCGGGACGACTGGCGGGCGCTGGCGATCGAGGTGCTGCGTAAATCCGGGATCGAGGCCGGCTCGCCCGAGGAGGCGCTGTCCTGCCTCACCTACGACGGGGTGACCGTCGCGCCGCTCTACGACTCCGGCGACCTGCCCGGCGATCCCGGGCTGCCCGGCGAGCCGCCGTACGTGCGCGGCACGCGGGCCGCGGGCGGGTGGGACGTGCGGCAGCGGCACGCGGTGGCCGACCCCGAGGCGGTGCTGGCGGACCTGGAAAACGGCGTCACGTCGCTCTGGCTGGTGGTGGGTGAGGGCGCGATCCCGGTGGACGCGCTGGGCGCCGTGCTCAAGGACGTCTACCTCGACCTGGCCCCGGTCGTGCTGGAGGCGGGGGAGCGCGTACGCGAGGCCGCCGAGGTGCTGTTCGGGCGCGGTGTCGGGGTGCGGGGCAACCTGGGGGCCTCCGCCTGTGCCGGGGGCGCGGGGCTGGAGCTGGCCCGGCGCTGTGTCGAGGGCTTCCCCGGGCTCAGGGCGGTGACCGTCGACGCGACGCCGTACCACGACGCGGGCGGCAGCGACGCCGAGGAGCTGGGCTGCTCGATCGCCCAGGGCGTCGCCGGGCTGCGGGCCCTCACCGGCGGCGGGCTCTCCGTTGAGCAAGCGCTAGGCCAGATCGACTTCCGCTACGCCGCCACCGCCGACCAGTTCGCCACCATCGCCAAGCTGCGCGCGGCCCGCCGGCTGTGGGCGCGGGTCGCCGAGGTCTGCGGGGCCCCCGAGCACGGCGGGCAGCGGCAGCACGCGGTCACCAGCTCGGCCATGATGACCGCGCGCGACCCCTGGGTGAACATGCTCCGCACCACGCTCGCCTGCTTCGCCGCCGGGGTGGGCGGGGCCGACGCGGTCACGGTGCAGCCGTTCGACACCTGCCTCGGCCTGCCGGACGCCTTCTCCCGCCGCATCGCCCGCAACACGCAGTCGCTGCTGCTGGAGGAGTCGGGGCTCGGGCACGTCGTGGACCCCGCCGGGGGCTCCTGGTACGTCGAGCGCCGCACCGCCGACCTCGCCGAGCGCGCGTGGGCCTGGTTCCAGGAGATCGAGGCGGCGGGCGGGATCGGGCGGGCGTTCGAGCTGGTGTCCGGCCGGATCGCCGCCACCCGCGCCCGCCGCGCCGACGACATCGCCCACCGCCGCTTCCCGATCACGGGGGTGAGCGAGTTCCCGCACGTCCACGAGAAGCCGGTCCGCCCACCGTCCGCGGCCGGTGGTGCCGGTGAGGGTGCGCCGGAGGCGGGCGCGCGGACTGCTGCCACATCCGAACCAGCGTCGGAGGCGGTGGGAGCCGGGGGTGGGTTGCCGCGGGTCCGGTACGCCGAGGTGTTCGAGGAGCTGCGGGATCTGGCCGACGCGCAGCCCGAGCGGCCCAAGGTGTTCCTCGCCACCATCGGGCCCGTCGCCGCCCACACCGCGCGGGCCTCGTTCGCCGCCAATCTCTTCCAGGCGGGCGGGCTCGACACCGAGAGCGCCGGTCCCGGGACGGATCCCGAGCAGATCGCCACCGCGTACGCCATGAGCGGCACCCCTGTCGCGTGCCTGTGCTCGTCCGACAAGCTGTACGCCCAGCACGCCCCCGCCGTCGCCGCCGCACTGCGCAAGGCCGGTGCGAGGAAAGTGTGGCTGGCGGGGAAGGGGAAGTACGAAGGCGTGGACGGAAACCTCTACGCGGGCTGTGACGCGCTGGCCGTGCTCCGCGAGACCTTCGACCACCTGGAGGTGACCCGATGATCCCGGACTTCTCCGGCATCCCGCTCAACGACCTGCCCGAGGCCGTCCCCGGGGAGCCGGAGCGCGTCGGCGAGGTGTGGGAGACGCCGGAAGGGATCGAGGTCAAGCCGCTCTACACGGCGCACGATCTCGACGGGCTCGACTTCCTGCGCACCTACCCCGGCGCGGCCCCCTACCTGCGCGGTCCGTACCCCACCATGTACGTCAACCAGCCCTGGACCATCCGCCAGTACGCGGGCTTCTCCACGGCCGAGGAGTCCAACGCCTTCTACCGGCGCAACCTCGCCGCCGGGCAGAAGGGCCTGTCGGTGGCCTTCGACCTGGCCACGCACCGGGGGTACGACTCCGACCACCCCCGGGTCGCCGGCGACGTGGGCATGGCGGGGGTCGCGATCGACTCGATCTACGACATGCGGCAGCTGTTCGACGGCATCCCGCTCGACAGGATGTCGGTCTCGATGACCATGAACGGCGCCGTGCTGCCCGTCCTCGCGCTGTACATCGTGGCGGCCGAGGAGCAGGGCGTCGCGCCGGAGGAGCTCGCCGGGACCATCCAGAACGACATCCTCAAAGAGTTCATGGTCCGCAATACCTACATTTATCCCCCAGCGCCGTCCATGCGGATTATTTCGGATATTTTTGCTTATACGAGTGAAAAGATGCCGAAATTCAACTCCATCAGTATTTCGGGCTACCACATCCAGGAAGCCGGGGCGACGTGCGACCTGGAGCTGGCCTACACGCTCGCCGACGGCGTCGAATACCTGCGGGCAGGCGTCGCCGCCGGGATGGACGTCGACCGGTTCGCGCCGCGGCTGTCGTTCTTCTGGTGCATCGGCATGAACTTCTTCATGGAGGTCGCCAAGCTGAGGGCCGCCCGGCTGCTCTGGGCCAACCTGGTGTCCGGCTTCAATGCGAAAAATCCGAAATCGCTGAGCCTCCGTACCCACTCCCAGACCTCCGGCTGGTCGCTGACCGCGCAGGATGTCTTCAACAACGTCGCCCGCACCTGCGTCGAGGCCATGGCAGCCACCCAAGGCCACACCCAGTCGCTGCACACCAACGCGCTGGACGAGGCCCTCGCGCTGCCCACCGACTTCTCCGCCCGCATCGCCCGCAACACCCAGCTCCTCCTCCAGCAGGAGTCGGGCACGACCCAGGTGATCGACCCGTGGGGCGGCTCCTACTACGTCGAGCGCCTCACCCACGACCTCGCCGAACGCGCCCGGGCCCACATCCAGGAGGTCGAGGCCGCCGGCGGCATGGCCAGGGCCATCGAGGCGGGCCTGCCCAAGCTCCGCATCGAGGAGGCGGCCGCCCGTACGCAGGCCAGGATCGACTCCGGGCGCCAGCCCGTGATCGGCGTCAACAAGTACCGGGCCGAGGGCGACGAGAGCATCGAGGTGCTCAAGGTCGACAACAGCGCCGTACGCGCCCAGCAGCTCGACAAACTGGCCCGCCTCAGGGCCGAGCGCGACCCCGACGCCGTGCAGCGGGCGCTCGACGCGCTCACCAAGGCCGCCGACAACCCCGCGCCCGGCCTGGAGCACAACCTGCTCAAACTGGCCGTGGACGCCGCCCGCGCCAAGGCCACGGTGGGCGAGATCTCCGACGCCCTCGAGCGGGTGTTCGGCAGGCACGCCGAGCCGGTACGTACCATCTCTGGGGTGTACCGCGACGAATCAGGCCACTCCGACAGCATCGAGCGCGCCCGCCGGGCCTGCGCCGACTTCGAACGGGCCGAGGGGCGCCGCCCGCGCATCCTCGTCGCGAAGATGGGCCAGGACGGCCACGACCGCGGCCAGAAGGTGATCGCCACGGCCTTCGCCGACCTGGGCTTCGACGTGGACGTCGGCCCGCTGTTCCAGACGCCGGAGGAGGTCGCCAGGCAGGCGGTCGAGGCCGACGTGCACATCGTGGGCGTGTCCTCGCTGGCCGCGGGGCACCTCACGCTGGTGCCCGCGCTGCGCGGGGCGCTGGCCGACCTCGACGCCGGCGACATCATGATCGTGGTCGGTGGCGTCATCCCGCCGGGCGACCACGACGAGCTGCGGGCCGCGGGCGCCGCCGCGATCTTCCCGCCGGGCACGGTGATCGCCGACGCCGCCCTCGACCTGCTGGACCAGCTGCGAGCCCGTCAGTAGGTCCCGCTCTGGCACATCGTGACGGAGATCGTCCGCTGTGTCACGATCGGGGAGGTGATCCTGAGCGTGACGCGGTGGACGCCTCCTTCGCTCCGGAGGCTCTGCGGCGCGGCGAGGTAGCGCTGGCCGTTCTCCGAGATGGCCGCCGACGAGCGGCCCACGGCCGTGCGGTCGATGTACCAGGTGTACCTGAAGTTCAGCGGCTCGCCGGAGCGCTGCACCAGCGCCTGGAGGGTCACCTCGCCGCCCGACCAGCAGTCGCCGTTCCTGGTGCCGCCCGCGCGGACGTAGACGAGCCTGAGCTGCCCGCTCGCGCCGGGCACCGCGGTGGACGTGGTGCCGTCGGTGGGCACCGTGCTCGGGTCGCCGTCGCTCTGCGGGCTCGCCCCGGGGGTACGCGTCCGCTTCGGCCGCTGCGACGGCGTGGACTTGGCGGACTTCGAGGCCGAGGGCGTGCTGCTCGCGACCGAGACGCTCTTGGCAGTGGGGGTCGTGGGGGTGAGCCACATGATGGCGCCGGCCAGGGCCAGCACGGAGACGCCGGAGGCGCCCGCGATGAGCACGATCTTCATGCGCCGCCGACCGGACCGTCGCGGCGGCGCGGGCGCGCCTGCGGGTGCCTCGCCCGGTGCTCCGGCGGGCGCCCTGGCCGGTGGTTCGCCCGGTGCGAGCAGGCCGACCAGCGCCGAGTGCTGGGCCATCGCCGGCTCGGGCACCGGCTGCTCGCGAGCCCCCGCCCGCTCGAACTCCGCCGCCCGCTCGAACTCCGCCGGATGGTTGAACTCCGCCGGAAGCGGCGACACGACCGGGGCGCCGAGCGGGAACGCCGCCGGACCCTGACCGTGGTGTGCCCCGGGCTCCTGACCGTAGTGCCCGGCCGGTTCCTGACCGTAGTGCCCGGCCGGTTCCCGGCCGAAATGGGCGGCCGGTTCCTGGCCATAGTGTCCGGCCGGGTCCTGGCCGTAGGGCGCGGACGCCTCCTGGCTGTAGTGTGCGGCAGGTTCCTGGCCGTAATGGGCGGCCGGCTCCTGACCGTAATGGGCGGCCGGGTCCTCACCGTAGTGGGCTGACGGTTCCTGGCCGTGGTGCGCGCTCGACTCCTGGCCGTAGTACGCGGCTGGTTCCTGGCCGTAGGGCGCGCCCGGGGCGGGCTGCGGCCCGGCGAGTTGCTCAGGGCCCTGGCGCGGACCGAAGCGTCGCGGCAGAGCTCCCGGCTGAGCCCCTGGCAGAGCTTGCGGCTGTGCCCCTGGCTGGGCCCCGGGCTGGCCTCCTGGCTGCGCTCCCGGGTGGGACCCCGGCTGGCCACCGGGCTGGTCGGCGCCAGGAGCCTGGGCACGGCCCCGGTGCGGTGGCGTGTCCTGGTCGAAGGCCGGCTCCGGCGTCTGGTGCCAGCCCGCCGCCGGTTGGTCGGTCTGGTGCCAGGCCGCCGCCGCCGGCTGGTCAAGGGTCTCGTACGAGGCCGCGGAAGGCTCCGCGACCTGGTGCGGAACCGAGAACTGGTCGGAGGTCTGGTACGGGACCGGCGGCTGGTCGGAGGTCTGGTACGGGACCGGGGTCTGATGCGGTGCCGCGCTCTGGTCCGACGTCCCGTACGCGCCCGGCGTCCGCCGCGGCAGCGGAGCCTGATCCGAGGTCTGGTACGGGACCGGGGTCTGCTGGCCGGCCGGCGTCTGGTGCGGGGCGGCGGGCTGGCGCGAGGGCGCGGTCAGCCGGAGCAGCACGTCGCGCATCGCGGGACGGGCGCCGGGCTCCTTGGCCAGGCAGGCCAGCATGATCTCGCGCACCAGCCCGCGGAGCTCGCCGAGGTGCGGCTCGTCGTTCAGGATACGGTTGATCACCGCGGGCAGCGAGTCGTCGCCGAACGGCGGCGTCCCCATGGCCGCGAAGACCATCACCGACGCCCACGCGAACACGTCGGCAGGCGCTCCGACCGCCTTCCCGGAGAGCTGCTCGGGCGCCATGTACGCGGGCGTGCCGACAAAGGTGCCGGTCGCCTTCATGCCGCCGGCGAGCGCCCCGGCGATGCCGAAGTCCACGACCTGCGGACCGCCGGGCCCGAGCAGGACGTTCGACGGCTTGAAGTCCCCGTGAACGACGCCGGCCTGGTGGATGGCGTCCAGCGCGGTCGCGGTGGACACGGCGATCCGCTGCAGCTCCGCCCCGCCCTGCCGGCCTGCCTGCTGGAGCGAGGGCCCGTCCACGTACTCGGCCACGATGTACGGCCGGCCGGTGGTCGAGGCGTCGAGCACCTGCGCGAGGCAGAACGGCTCGACCTTGCGCGCTGCGGCGATCTCCCTGGCGAGGCGGTCGTCCCCGGCGAGTCCCTCGCGCAGCACCTTGACCGCGACGGGGGTTCCGTTGCGGGCCTGGCCGAGGTAGACGACACCGTGGCCGCCCGCTCCGAGACGACCGACCAGCCGGTAGGGTCCCACCGTTGCCGGGTCGCCCTCGCGGAGGGGTTCGACGTTGGGCATGAGGGGAGTGACTCCTGTGACGGCTGAGGTTAGAACTCCAGCACCCTACTGGCAAAAGTCAAGACTTGTCAGAGCTTAGGCTGATCAACGGGGAAGAAATGGGGTAAGTCGGGTGCATTCGCTGGAGGACTACGCCCAAGGCGTACGGGCCGGATCCCGTACGTGGATCGCGCGCGCGATCACTTTGGTCGAGTCGACCAGGCCCGACCACATCGCGCTGGCCCAGCGGCTGCTCGTCGAGCTCACCCCGCTCTCCGGCCACGCGTGCAGGGTCGGCGTCTCCGGTGTGCCCGGCGTGGGGAAGTCCACGTTCATCGACTCACTCGGGACGATGCTGACCGCGGGCGGCCACAAGGTGGCCGTGCTCGCCGTGGATCCCTCGTCCACCAGGACGGGCGGCAGCATCCTCGGTGACAAGACCCGCATGGGGCGGCTGTCGGCCGACCCCGCCGCCTTCATCAGGCCCTCGCCGACCTCCGGCACGCTCGGCGGGGTCACCAAGGCGACCAGGGAGGCCATGGTCGTGGTGGAGGCGGCCGGATTCGACGTCGTCCTGGTCGAGACCGTCGGCGTCGGGCAGTCGGAGACCGCGGTGGCCGACATGGTGGACACGTTCCTGCTGCTCACCCTGGCCCGCACCGGCGACCAGCTCCAGGGCATCAAGAAGGGCGTGCTGGAGCTGGCCGACGTCATCGCGGTCAACAAGGCCGACGGCGAGTACGAGCTGCCGGCCAGGAAGGCCGCGCGGGAGCTGTCGGGCGCGCTGCGCATGCTCCGCTCCGACTCGGTGCCGCCGCCGGTGCTCACGTGCAGCGGGCTGACCGGCGACGGGCTGGACAAGCTCTGGCGCCAGGTGCTGGCCCACCAGGACGGGCTCGACCTGGCCGCCAAGCGCCGCCGCCAGCAGGTGGGCTGGACGTGGACGCTGGTACGGGAGCGGCTGCTGGCCGAGCTCCGCAACGATCCCGAGGTGGCGGCGATCACCGAGGAGGTGGAGCGGGAGGTCCTCGCCGGCGAGCTGACCCCCTCGCTCGCGGTGGACCGGATCCTGTCCGCTTTCAAGCGCCCCTGAGACGCCGCCGGGCGCGCTGGTCTATCCCAAATCATGGGATTGCTTTTAGAGTCGGGATCGACACCCGTCCAGGAGGCCAGGCATGTCCAGCATTCCGTCCCTGCTGCGCGACCGGATCGCGGCGACCCCCGACGATGAGGCGTACCGCACTCCCTCGGACGGCGGCTGGTCCTCGCTGACATGGCGCGAGGTGGGCGAACGGGTGCGCGAGCTGGCTCTGGGCCTGGCCGAGCTCGGCTGCGGGCCCGGCAGGCGCGTGGCGATCCTCTCCTCGACCCGGCTCGAATGGATCCTGGCCGACCTGGCGGTGCTGGCCACAGGCGCGGCCACGACCACGATCTACCCGTCCAACACGGCCGCCGAGGCGGCGTTCGTCATCACCGACTCCGGCAGCACGATCGTGATCGCCGAGAACGACGACCAGGTCGCCAAGCTCAGGTCCGTCCAGAAGGAGCTGCCCGGCGTCACCCACGTGGTGGTCATCGACGGCACGGCGAGCGACGACGGCTGGGTGGTCAGGCTCGACTCCCTCCAAGCCCCGCAGGACGGCGACTACGACGGCATGGTGGACGCCATCGCCGCCGACGACCTGGCCACGCTCATCTACACCTCCGGCACGACCGGCCGCCCCAAGGGCGTGGAGCTGACCCACGACAACTGGCTCCACGCCGCGGGCGGCGTGCGCCAGCTGGACCTGATCTCCAGGGACGACCTGCACTTCCTGTGGCTGCCGCTGTCGCACTCGTTCGGCAAGCTGCTGGAGATCGTCATGATCGAGATCGGCGTGCCGACCGCGATCGACGGGCGCCTCGACAAGATCGCCGAGAACCTCGGCGTGCTCAAGCCGACGTTCATGGCCGCCGCGCCGCGCATCTTCGAGAAGATCCACAACACCGTGGTGGCCACCGTGCGGCGCGAGGGCGGCGTCAAGCTGCGCATCTTCAACTGGGCGCGGGAGACCGGCCTCAGGGTCAGCCGCGCCCGCCAGCGCGAGGCGCCCATCCCGCTCACCACCAGGATCGAGTACGCCCTGGCCGACCGCCTGGTCTTCGCCAAGCTCCGCGACCGGTTCGGCGGCCGGATCCGGTTCTTCGTCTCCGGTGCCGCCCCGCTCTCCATGGACATCGCGGAGTTCTTCGACGCGGCGGGCCTGCCGATCCTCGAGGGGTACGGCCTCACGGAGTCGTCGGCGGGCAGCTTCCTCAACCGGTTGGAGTCGGTGAAGTTCGGGACGGTCGGGCCGCCTCTGCCGGGCGCCGAGGTCCGCATCGCCGACGACGGCGAGATCCTCATCGGCGGCCGCGGCGTCATGCGCGGCTACCACGGGCTGCCGGAGGAGACGGCCCAGGCGCTGGAGGACGGCTGGCTGCACACGGGCGACATCGGCGAGCTCGACTCGGCCGGCCGGCTGCGCATCACCGACCGGAAGAAGGAGCTGATCAAGACCTCGGGCGGCAAGTACGTCGCGCCCACGCACCTGGAGGGCCGGATCAAGGCGGCCTGCCCGTACGCGTCGCACGTGTTCGTGCACGGCGACCGGCGCAACTACGTCACCGCGCTGGTCACGCTCGACATGGACGTGGCGGGGCCGTGGGCGCGGGCGCAGTCGCTGCCGGAGGACCCGGAGCAGCTGCGGGAGCACCCGCGGATGCGCGAGGAGGTCCAGAAGGCCATCGACCAGGTCAACGCGGACGAGGCCAGCTACGCCACGGTCAAGAAGTTCGCGATCCTGGCCGAGGACTTCACGGTGGAGACGGGCGAGCTGACGGCCAGCCTCAAGATCAAGCGCAAGGCCGTCGAGGAGCGCCACGGCAAGATCCTCGACGCCTTCTACGAAGGTTAGCGCGGCCGGCGTGATCTCCCACCTCCCGGTGCGCCCGAGGCACTGCGACGCGCAGGCCATGATGCACGCGGCCCGCTATTACGAGTATTTCGAGGACGCCTTCCTCGACTGGCTCGGCGCCAGGGGCGGCTACGACCGGCTCCGGGAGCAGGGCGCCGACCTGGTGGTCAAGGCGAGCGGGTGCGAGCACCACGCCCCCGCTCGGCTCGGCGACGTGCTGGCCGTGGAGAGCGCGCCGGCCAGGCTCGGCACGACGTCGATCACGATGACGTTCACGATGCGGCGGGCGGACGAGCTGGTGGCCGTCGGCACGGTCACGTACGTGTGCGTGCGCGACGGCCGGGCCGCTCCGCTGCCGCCGATGCTCAGAGAACCCGCTTGGCCCCCGGCAGCGACCGCACCAGGTACGCCAGCCCCCAGCACAGCGGCAGCGCCACCACCAGCGTGGCCGCGAACTTGACGATCGCGATCGCCTCGAGCGGGCGCAGCGCGTAGGCGACGGCGACCAGCACGAGCGGGTGGATGATGTAGACGGTGAAGGCGTGGTCGGACAGGAACCGGCCCCGCGGTCCCTGCCCGGCGAACCGCTCTCTGAAGAGCACCGACAGCCCGATGACCATGCTCACCGCGAAGGCCGACTCCCAGGCCGCCATCAGCGCCGAGGCCACCGCCCCGCCCGTCATGGCCGTGGGAGGCAGCAGCACGGCGGTCGACACGCCCGCCGCCACCAGCCCCAGCCGCCCGGCGCGCGCCGGCAGCGTCTCGAACCAGCCGCGCCTGAAGGCCACGCACCCGAGGACGAACATGGAGACGTACTGCGGCAGGAAGTTCGGCGTCGGCAGCCCGAGCACCGGCACGTAGGTGCCGGTCGGCACCGGGATCCGCCACAGGAACGTGGCCACCGCCAGCCCCGCGACGAACAGCGCGACCGACCTGAACCGGAGCGGGGCCGGGCGCGACTCGAGCGGGGCCCGCCGGGACCGCCACAGCGCGTACGCCAGGGCGAAGACGATCAGCACCTCGGCGAACCACATCGGCCCCGGGTCCCACGAGCGCAGGTAGAACTCCCAGTACGGCATGCCGTCGGTCCGCGCGTAGTCACCGAAGTTCACCAGCGGCCGGAGCAGCAGGATGAAGAGCAGCAGCGGGACGCCCAGCCGCACCAGCCGGTCCCGCACGAAAGCGCGGCTGCCCTTGCGGTCGTAGGAGCCCGGGGTGAAGAAGCCGGAGACGAGGAAGAAGAACCCCATGAAGAACGCCTGGTTGAACGTCACCAGAATGTCGAGCAGGGTCCCTGAGGGGTCCTTGGCGGGCTCGGTGTAGTACCAGAGGGGGATGTGGCCGTAGGTCACCGCCACGTGGTGGGCGACGACCAGCACGGTCAGCACGGTCCGGAGGTTGTCGATCGAGTGGAGCCTGGTCCTCGGCTCGGTCTTCATTTCCTGCAGGCCCTTTCGAAGAGGTCGGCCAGCTCGCGCGCGTGCGCCTCGAGGTCGTGTTCCGGATAGGCGGCCCAGTAGCCGAACATGCTGTCCATGGCGGCCGACAGCGTGACGGCCATGACGCGGACGTCGAAGTCCCTGAACTCGCCGGTGCGCTGCCCGAGGCGGAAGGCGTTCTCCAGTGCCTGATAGATCTCCTCGCTGGTGTGGACGCCGTAGCGGGGCCGGCCGTCGGCGGTGCGCAGGTTGTTGAAGATCTCGCCGAGCGCCATGATCTGCGATCGCTGCTCGCGCATGTGGGCGGCGTTGGCGAGGACATAGGTCCGCAGCAGCTCGCCGGCGCCCTCCACCCCCTGCATCTCGGCGATGACGTGCTCGGCGGCCTGCTTGTAGACGCGGGTGACCACCTCCTCCATCAGCTCGTCCTTGCCGGCGAAGTGGTAGGAGATGACGCCCTTGCTGATGCCGGCGTGCCTCGCGATGCGGGCCAGCGACGCCTGGGCGAACCCGACCTCCGCGATCACCTCCACGGCCGACGCCACGATCTGCGCGCGCCTGGCCTCCTCGATGAACGACCGCGACTTCTGGCCGTCTGGACGATTTTCTGACCGCATGGCCAAAATTTAGCACAGGTGGCCAGGATGGGTGATCTCTCCCGGTCGGGCTCAGGTGCGCCGGCGCGTCATCCCGCTCCGCCCGCGCAGCGCTCGAGCGGCCGGACGGTGGCGACCAGCCCCGAGGTGCGCACCTCCCACGCGCCGCAGGCACACCTCAGGTAGGAGACCGTGCCCTCGGAGGTGCGGTGGGAGGAGATGACGGCCAGGGCCAGGGGATCGTGCAGATGTCTGGAGTCCATGATTCCAATCTGGTGTAATGCCCTTATGCATTTCAACGCTTACGGCGGCAACGGGGCGGCCCTCGCGGCGGCCCTGGTGAACGCGACCGACTTCAGCCCTGAGGCGGTCGAGGCGATGCTCACCGAGCACCGCCTGCTCCGCGCCGCCGTCACGGCCGAGCAGGCCGAGGAGCTGCGCGAGTGGGCGGGGCGGCTCGCGCCCGTGTTCGGGGAGCGCGACCAGGACACGCAGATCAAGCTGGTCAACGACCTGCTCGACATCACCGCGTCCAAGCCGTACGTCAGCGCGCACGACGGCCGTGAGCCGCACCTGCATTTCTTCGCCCCGGACGCCGACATCGTGGCCAGGGCGAAGGACACCACCGCGGGCGGGCTGGCCATGGCCATGTCGTTCGCGGGCCGGCACCGTCTGGGGCGGTGCGATCGCGACGGGTGCGAGATCGTCTTCGTGGACACCTCGCGTAACGGGCGTCGCCGGTTCTGCTCGCCGGCCTGCGCCAACCGGGTCAACGTGGCGGCGCACCGGGCCAGGAGCCTTGCCAGATAATCATCGCGTCGGATAAGCTCTCCCGCGTCTTATCGCCGAGCCCTGGGGGCCGTTGACGTGAGGATCTGAGGTCGCGGGCACCGCGCCTTCTCCTGCCCTGTTGTGGGCAGTGCGCGCACACCTGGACCTCTGGCGACCTCTTCGCCCTCTCTTCCCTCGTGTTGCGCGCGTATGCGGTGTTTCCCGCCAAGTCACGAAATTTCGATCTTTGTGACGGGAGCCGCCTTATGTCTTTTTCCATTGTTGTAGATCACGTGTCCTTCGCCTGGCCGGACGGCACCGGGGTGCTCGACGGGCTCGACGCCGCGTTCCCCGCGGGACGTACCGGGCTCATCGGGGTCAACGGGTCGGGCAAGTCCACCCTGCTCAAGATCATCGCGCGGGAGCTGGCCCCTCGGGCCGGGGCCGTGTCCGTGGCGGGGGAGATCGGGTACCTGCCGCAGAACGTCCCGCTGGGCGCGAGCCGTACCGTGTCGGACCTGCTGGAGATCAGCGGGACGCGGGCGGCGCTGCACGCCATCGAGAGCGGCGACGTGGCCGAGGAGCACTTCGCCGCGGTCGGCGACGACTGGGACGTCGAGGAGCGCGCCAACGCCGAGCTCGACCGGCTCGGGCTCGGCCACATCGGGCTGGACCGTACGGTCGGCACGCTGTCGGGCGGCGAGACCATCATGGTCGCGCTCGCCGCCCAGCTGCTGAAGCGGCCCGAGGTGCTGCTGCTCGACGAGCCCACCAACAACCTCGACCTGGACGCGCGGGAGCGGCTGTACGCCGCGGTCGCCGCCTGGCAGGGGGTGCTGGTGGTGGTCAGCCACGACCGCGCGCTGCTGGAGCTGGTGGAGCACATCGCCGAGCTGCGCGACGGCGTCGTACGCATGTACGGCGGAAACCTGAGCGCTTACGAGGAGCAGGTCGCCTCCGAGCAGGACGCCGCCCTGCGGATGGTACGCACCGCGGAAGGAGAGGTACGGCGGCAGCAGCGCGAGCTCATCGAGGCCCGCACCCGGATCGACCGGAACCTGCGCTACGGGCGGAAGGCGTTCGAGAACAAGAAGGTGCCGAAGATCGTCGCCAACGGGCTGAAGCGGAAGGCCCAGGTGAGCGCCGGCAAGCAGCGCAACCTGGCCATCGAGAAGCTGGAGGAGGCACGTGGGCGGCTGACGGAGGCCGAGCAGGCGGTGCGCGACGACGACGAGATCCGCATCCAGCTGCCCGGCACGGAGGTGCCCGCCGGTCGCACGGTCCTCACCTTCCCGCTCCCGCCGCCCCCGGACACCCGCCCGCCCGGCGCTTCCGACCGCGCCCCTGCGGACGGCGCGGAGGGCTCGTACGACGAGGGCGGCGTGCCCGGTGTTGTGCCGCTGGAGACGCTGGTGGTGCGTGGTCCCGAGCGGATCGCGCTGCTGGGTCCGAACGGCTCCGGCAAGACGACGCTGCTCAGGCGGATCGTCGAGCACGGCGCCCACGTCCCCGTCCGGTACCTGCCGCAGCGCCTCGACCTCCTGGACGACGCCCTGAGCATCGTGGACAACGTCCGGGCCATGGCTCCGGACGCATCCGTGAACGACGTCAGAGCCCGCCTGGCCCGCTTCCTGTTCAGGGGCGACCGGGTCAACCAGGCCGTCGGCACGCTGTCGGGAGGCGAGCGCTTCCGCGCGACCCTCGCGGCGCTCCTGTCGGCGGAGCCGCCGCCCCAGCTGCTCCTGCTCGACGAGCCGACGAACAACCTGGACCTGGCCAGCGTCCGCCAGCTCTCCCAGGCGCTGAACGCGTACCGGGGGGCGCTCATCGTGGCCAGCCACGACGTGCCGTTCCTGGAGACCATCGGGATCACCCGCCGGCTGCGACAGGATCGGGACACTGGACTGACGGAATCGTGATTGACGGCTGGGGATCAACCCGACGATAGTGTGACAGGTGGCTGGACCTCGGTTGATCTCCTGCGTTCTCGCCTTGTCAGCACTCACGCTCGGCGCCTGCTCGTCGTCCTTACCGTCGCCGACCGAAGGCGCGTCGAAGGTCAGCGGCGTAGCCGGCGGCAACGGCGGCGGCGCGCCCGTCAGCGGCGGTGGCACGGAGACGAGCACCCCCAGCCCCAGCGCGCTGACGGCGGAGGAGTACAAGAGCGCGCTCCAGAGCAGGCACAAGGCGATGGCGGGCGCGATCGCCTCCCTGGCGGGCGCGCGCAGCGTCAAGGCCCTGGACGAGCGGGTCGGCAGTGCGGAGGAGGCGCTGAGCGGCGCCGCCGACGCGCTGGCCGCCCTCGCCCCGCCCGACGCCGTACGCGCCCAGCACGACGCGTACGTGACCAGCCTGCGCGACTTCACCAGCGCGCTGGGCTCCACGGCGGGCAAGGTCGGCGCCAGGAACCTGTGCACGTCGTCGGCCGTGCTCACCGACCTCGACGACAAGCTGGCCGCGCTCGACAAGGCGGGCGAGGCCCTGCAGAGTGCCGGCGGCTACCCGGCCGACATCGTGGACGTGAAGGCCGGCAAGAAGGAGAACAGGCGGCTGGGCAACGGCTCGTTCGTCCGCAGGAGCACGCTCAACGGCCGCAGCTCGCTGGAGGTCGACAACGGCGGCACCCGCGACGCCGTGGTCACCGTCGTGAAGGGCGGGAGCAAGACGTTCAGCGTGTACGTGCGCAAGAAGTCGAAGTTCAAGGTCAGGGGTGTGCGCGACGGCACGTACAAGATCTACTTCACGCACGGCGTGGACTGGGACGGCAAGCGCAAGGCGTTCACGCGCGAGTGCAGCTTCGAGAAGTTCGAGAAGTCGGTGAAGTTCAAGACGACGTTCACCGCCACGCAGATCCGCTGGCACGACTGGCGGATCACGCTGCACGCGATCTCGGGCGGCAACGCCCGCACCGCGCCGGTCGATCCCGACGACTTCCCGTCCTGACGCCGCCGGACGGCGCAAGGCCGCGCACCCCACCGGTGCGCGGCCTTTTCCGATCAGGTCGAGAACAGCATGCCCACCCAGCTGCGCTGGTGGTGGTGATGGTGGCCGCCGTAGTGGCCGCCGTGCGGGGCGCCCCAGGCGGGACCGGGGGCAGGGGGAGGCGGGGGAGCCGCGTGGAACTGCGACTCCATCCGGGTCAGCGTCTCGAGCTCGCCGTAGTCGAGGAAGATCCCACGGCAGTTGTCGCACTGCTCGATGTGGACGCCGTTGCGCTCATAGGTCCGCATGTTGCCGCGGCACTTAGGGCACTGCATCTAGGTCGCTCTCCTTGGCTCAAGGTTTCAGGGTTGAAACCTACCGCGCGCAACCCCGTCACGCTCGGACGATTCTGTTGCACGCCTCGACTAACGAGAACTCCACCTCATCGAGTTCCCGGCCCTCGCGCTGGGCGTTGACGACGGCCACGGCGGCGAGCTGGACGGTGAGCGCCCGGGCGGGCAGGTCGAGCCGCCGCCACGGGTCGTCGCCCGCGCCGAGCGCGGGCCCGCCGGAGGCCAGGTACGCCCCCAGGAACCGCTCCCAGACGGCCGGGTCCAGCAGCCCCGCGGCGTACCAGGCGGCCGGCCTGGCCAGGTCCCACGCCGGATCGCCGACGCCGAGGTCGTCCACGTCGATGAGCAGCCAGCGGTCGCGGTGGACGAGCTGGCCCAGGTGCCAGTCGCCGTGCGTGAGCAGCGCGGGCAGCGGTTCCGGCTCGGGGAGCTCCGCGAAGGTCCGCCTGATGAGCTGCTCGACGGGGCCGTCGCCGGTCATCCGGCCCACCGCCCTGGCGGCCCGCGCAGGCCCACCGGCGGCCGGCAGGTCGGGCAGCAGCGTGAGGGGCACGGCGTGCAGCCCGGCCAGTAGCCTGGCCCCCTCCTCCCACGGCGCGGAGTCCGGGTCCTCCTGCGCGACCGGGCGGCCCGCCGGCCACACCGTCACCGCCCGGCCCGACACCCGCAGCACCTCGGGCTCCAGCGGGGCCAGCAGCACGCCGCTCACCGCGGCCGACGCGGCGGCGCGCAGCCGGACCCGCAACGACTCCACGTCGTCACGCGCGGAGTGCGCCTTGACCACGACCTCGCCCCTGCGTACCACCACGACATCCGTGCGCGTCGGATGTAACACGGGCTCACCCGCGCCGCCGTACGCCGCGGCGACCCCCGCCAGATCGTCCTCGAGTCCCACTCGTACAGAGTATTTGCCGGTATGGGCGGTGCACGCCGCCGGACGCGATGATCGGATCGGGCCGAACCTCCGGCCAGACCTGCGGTAAGGGCAGCCGCCCACGTCCGGCGTGCGCCATCGTGTGCAAGTCGATGCCCCTAAGCGTCGCCGGCGTGTGTGCTCCGGCGCGGTCGCTTCAGCGAGGCCGGTCTAGTGTCCTAGCCGACGCAGTCGCCGGTTGAGGTAGCGCTGCTCCGGCAGGCTCCTCGTCAGCTGCGCGGCCCGCAGGTAATGCTCGGCCGCGGCCTCCACATCGCCGTTCAGTTCCAGCAGATGGGCGCGTACGGCGTACAGCCGGTGATGCCGCCGCATCGCGGGATCGGTCAGCAGCGGATCGATCAGCGCCAAGCCGATCGCCGGGCCGTGGGCCATCGCAGCGGCGACGGCATGGTTGAGCGTCACAGTCGGGGAGGGAGCGACCCGGCTCAGCATGTCGTACAGAACGCTGATCTGCATCCAGTCGGTGGCCTGGTAGGTCGATGCCTCCGCGTGCACCGCGGCGATCGCCGCCTGGATCTGGTAACGGCCCACGTGCCCCCGCGGCAGCGTCTGCTCCAGCAGCGCGACACCCTCGGTGATCAGATCGCGCCGCCAGCGGGAGCGGTCCTGCTCGGCAAGCGGCACCAGACCACCGGCGGAGTCGGTCCGCGCCGGCAGCCGTGCGTGCGTGAGGAGCATGAGCGCCAACGCGCCGGACACCTCGTCATGGTCGGGCAATGCAAGGTGCACCTGACGGGTGAGCCGGATGGCCTCCTCGGCGAGTTCGACGTCGACCAGGGTCCCGCCGGAGGTGCGGGTGTAGCCCTCGGTGAACACCAGGTGGCAGACGTCGAGGACAGCTGCCACCCGGGCCGGCAGGTCCTTGTCCGACGGCATCGCGAACCGTGCGCCCGCGCCACGCAGCGTCGCGCGGGCGCGGCTGAGGCGCTGGGTCATCGTGCGGACCGGCACCAGGTACGCGGCCGCGATCTGCTCCACGCTCAACCCGGCCACCGCCCGCAGGCTGAGCGCCACCTGCGACGGCCTGCTCAGTGCAGGATGGCAGCACAGGAACAGCAGGCGAAGCGTGTCGTCCGCCTCACTCGCGGGAACCTCGTCCGCTCCAGGCGCCACGCCGGCGTCATCCGGCTGTCGTGCGGCGTCCTGCGCCTCGCGGCGGGCGCGGGCCGACTCGGCCCGCGCCCGGTCGATCAGGCGCCGCGACGCGACCCGGATCAGCCACGCCCTCGGATTGTCGGGAACCCCACCGATGGGCCACTGAGAAGCAGCGGCCTCGGCGGCTTCCTGGGCCGCGTCCTCACAGTCGCCGAGGTCACCGTACCTCCGCACAAGCGCACCGAGGACGTGCGGCGCCTCCCGACGCCACACGTCCTCCAGCATCCGCCGCACCGCACAACCTGCCTGAGATCGCTATTGGTCGTCGCCGCCTGGCCACATCGTCGGCCGCAACTCCACCGTCTCTCCGGGGCCGGCGAACTTCGCGGCGACCTCTTCCGCGCGGGCCTGGCTCTCGACGTCGATGAGGAAGAACCCGGCCAGGTGCTCCTTGGCCTCCGAGTACGGGCCGTCGCTCGCCAGCGGAGAGCCGTCCTGCCACCGGTACAGTCGTGCGCCCGCAGGGTCGCCGAGTGCCTCTCCGCCGATCAGTTCGTCGTTGGCCCGCAGTTCGGACATCACCTGCTCGAATTCGGCGTTCAGCCGCTTGCGCACGTCGTCGGGCAGCTGCTGGTGGGCCGCAAGGTAGTCGCTGGTGGGGTGCCCCCACGGCTGCGGATTCGAGTGGATCATGATCACGTACTTCATGGCTGTCAGCTCTCGTCTCGTGCAACGGCCGCTCCGTCGCTCGAATGGGACGTCGGTGCGGAATTGCCGATGTCGACACTATCCAGGAGTTCGAGACGTGCATCTTTCTCAGAAGGTCGCTGACGACATCGGCACTCAACTTGTGTCCCTGCCGTGTCAGCTCCGCGGCCAGGGCACGACACATGAGCGGCGCAGGCACCACGCCAAGGAACGCTAGGACAGCGTCCATTCGCCCTTTTGATCAGCGAACCCGCTGTTCAACGCGAACTGGAGCTTGGCCGGCTTCGCGCCTTCGGGAACCTCGAACACGAGCACACCTTTACGTGTGTCCCCCATGTTGATCGTCGCCGATCCGCCGAACGACTGTCCCTCCCGCACGTCGAACAACGTGGTCCGGTACTGCTGCCCCTCGCCATCGATCAGCATCGCACCGTTCGTTGGTGAGTCGCTGTAAACGGCCTGACCGGCGTTCGCCAACGTGATCTCCAGGGCCACGAACTTGTTGCCGGTCTTCGGCTTCATGAAGTCCTGCGCCGGGGTGGCCGGGTTGACCACTTTGGTGAGCGTCACGGTCATCTTCAGGCCCGGATCCGTTCCCTCGAGGGTGATGGCGCCCCCGACTGTCGCCGCGGACGGCTCCTGCCTGGGCTGCTCCTGCGGCTGCTGCTGGGCGGGTTCCGTCGCGGCTGGCTGGTTCGCCTCTGGCTGCTTGGACGGCATGACCATGTTCGGCGAGTCCGCCTTGGTCACCACCCTGTCCTTGTTGCTGTCGAACAGGACCAAGCCGACGGCGGCACAGCCCCCAAGGAGAAGCAGGGGGATGCCGACCGCCAGGAGGACGATCAGGCCGGTGTTGCGTCGCGGCGGTTGGGGTGGCGGGCTGGTGGGCGGCTGGTACCCGTACCCGCGCGTCGGTTGGGGACCGCTGTAGCCGTAGGGCTGGGGCGGCTGCTGGCCGTACGGGTCTTGCGGCTGGGACGGGTAGCCCATGTTGCGTCTCCTGAGACGTAGGGAAGGCGCTGTGGGACGGTCCACGCATGCCGCTGGTTGACAAGAATCGCCTGTCCACATTCGGACATGTTGTCGTGCCGCCTGCCGTGTCGAGGGTGCTCCAGCGGGCGGCACCCACTCTCAACATGAAGTAAGAGGCAGCTCATCCAGCGCCTTGGGATACACGTCCAGCACGTCGGGGGACTCGGTCCGCCCGCTGTCTGGGCCGGTGCGCTCGAGCACGGCCTTGGTCAGCGCCCACGGAATCAGGCCCGTCTCGGGGTCGGTCGGTCGCCGGCTGTCCGCACAGCTGGCACAGCCGCTTGTCCATGCACCGCCGCTGCCGCTTGTGGTTGTGCTTGCGCATCGGCTCCGACCCGCGATGGTCCGGCTTGTCGCGGATGTCTTTCATCCGGGCGCGGAGGATGCCGTGGATCCAGTCCTGCCGCCGCAGTTTGCTGTTAGGTCAGGCGGTATTCGAATGGCCGGGATCCTGGCGAAGGTCACTCCGTACATGCTGCGGCACACCTGGGCGCGACGAGCGAGGCGGGCCCAGCAGGCCGAGCCTAAGCGGGCGTGGTTGTGGTCGGACTCGAGAACAGGGCGCGAATCAGCCGTGCGTAGGCGTACGGCGCCACCTCCTGCCGCCGTGGCACCTGCTGACTCGGATAGGGCTGCGCGGTGCGCGGCTCTGGCACGGAGGCTGATGGCCGGGCGAGGGCTGCCGACGATCGGCAGATCCCGCAGCCCCCAAGGCAACTTCGGAATCGCGCCAGCGTCTGTGGGACCGGATCGCGATGAGTTTTGCCGGCCGGTCGGGTCTTTGTTACCACCGACGAGAGGAGACCCGACGTGGGCGCATGCGAAGTGCTGATGGAGGGAGTCGTGTTCGGCGAGTCGCCGCGCTGGCACGACGGACGGGTGTGGTTCTCCGATTGGGGCGCGAACCAGGTGATCGCGCTCGGCACCGACGGCAGCCACGAGATGGTGGCGACCGTTCCGTCGTTCCCGATGTGCATCGATTTCCTCCCCGACGGGCGGCTGCTGGTGGTGGACTCCGCACAGCGACGGCTGCTGCGCCGTGAGTCCGATGGGTCGCTGGTCACCCATGCGCACCTCGCCGAGATCTCGGAGAAGCCGTGGAACGACATCGTGATCGACGACCGGGGCAACGCCTACGTCAACACCATCGGTTTCGACTTTCCCGGCGGCGAGTTCGCGCCCGGCCTGGTCGTCCTTGTCACGCCGGACGGCCACGTCCGTCAGGTGGCCGGCGACCTCGCGTTCCCGAACGGGATGGCGATCCTGCCGGACGGCGGGACGCTGATAGTCGCCGAGTCGTACGCCAACCGGCTCACGGCCTACGACATCGGGCCGGACGGCGATCTCAGCAAGCGGCGGGTGTGGGCGGAGACTCCAGGCGACCATCCGGACGGGATCTGCGTGGATGCCGAAGGCGCGATCTGGTACGCCGACGTGGGTAACCGGCACTGCGTGCGCGTGCGTGAGGGGGGTGAGGTGCTGGCCACGGTGGATCTGGACCGGGGGGCCTTCGCCTGCACGCTCAGCCGGGGGGAGGAGCCACGCTTGTACGTCGTCGGCCAGAACTGGGGCGGCCCCGACGCCTCGCAGCCCAGCGGAGTCGTTGTGGCGTTCCCGGCGCCTGCGCCGGGCGCCGGGAAGCCGTGACCTCGGCAGCTCGGCGCGTGGTCGTCCATCCTCCGTCGGTTCATGGGACGAATGCGCGTCGGTCAGACTAGGGCGCATGAGAGTAGGTTTCGCAGTTCCGCAGTCAGGCCCGTGGGCCACTCCCGAGAACATGCGCCGCGTCGCCACGCGGGCGGAGGAGCTCGGTTACCACGAGCTGTGGACGTTCCAGCGCCTCATGTACCCGGTCGGGCATCCCATGGGGCCGACGTACCGCAGCGTGCACGACCCGCTCATCACGCTGGCGCACCTCGCGGGCGTGACGAGCCGGATCCGGCTGGGCGTGGCGGTCATCAACGCGTACGTGCAGCCGGTGGTGCTGGCCAAGCAGCTGGCCACGCTGCAGACGGTCTCGGACGGCCGGTTGACGGCGGGGCTCGGGCTGGGCTGGCTGCCGGAGGAGTTCGAGGCCGCGGGCGTGGGCATGGAGCGGCGGGGGGCCAGGGCCGAGGAGTTCGTCGAGGTGCTGCGCAAGGCGTGGAGCGACGACGTGGTCGAGCACAGCGGCGAGTTCTACCGCGTGCCGCCCTCCCACATCGACCCCAAGCCGCTGCCCGGGCCGCCGCCGATCCTGCTCGGCGGCACCGCCGAGGTCGCGCTCCGCCGCGCCGGGCGGCTGGCCGACGGATGGGTGAGCTCCAGCAGGGAGGACCTGGCCGCGATCGCCGGGCGCGTGGAGCTGATCAAGGCGACGCTGGCGGAGGAAGGGCGGGACGCGGCCGCGTTCCGGTTCGTGGTCCGCGGCGTCACGCGGCCCGGGGCGGACGACGACCGGCCGCTGTCGGGCACGTACGAGAAGATCAGGCGCGACGTGGCCGACCTGGCCGCTGCCGGCGTGACGGACGTCTTCCACGACCCCAGCTTCGACCCCGACTTCGTCACGCTCGACGCCAAGGAGGCGATGCGCCGGGCCGAGGAGGCGCTGGAGGCCCTGGCTCCCTAACTCCAGCCGCCGTACGGGACCGTGATGATCTCCAGGTTGTGGCCGTTGGGATCGGACCAGTAGAGCCCGCGGCCGCCGTCATGAGTGTTGATCCGCCCCGGCTGGCCATGGCCCGGATCGGCCCAGTACGTCAGGCCGCGGCTCTTGATCCGCTCCCAGATCTGGTCGAACTCCTCCTCGCTGACCAGGAACGCGTAATGCTGCGGCACCACGGTCCCGTCCGTCTGGAGGACGTCGAGCGAGACGTCGTTGCCGAGCGTGACGACGCGGAACGGCCCGAACACCGGAGCCGGCTCCAGGCCGAGCACGTCCACGAGGAACGCGGCGGTCTCGTCCCTGTCTCTCGCCTGCACGATGGTGTGGTTCAGCTGGACGGGCATACCTTCACGTTATGCCAGCCGTTCCCCTCATGTCAGCGCGACAGGCAGCGTGGCGATGCCGTTGATGAAGTTCGACGGCAGCCAGGTCACCGGGCCGGTCACCTCGATGGCCCGCACGCTCGCGCGCAGCTCGGCCAGCAGGGCGGCGATCTCGGCGCGGGCGAGCTGGGCGCCCAGGCAGAAGTGCGGGCCGTAGCCGAACGTCAGGTGCCGGTTCGGCTTCCTGCCCACGTCGAACCGGTCGGCGTCGTCGAAGACGGCCTCGTCCCGGTTGGCGGAGGCGGTCCAGAGCGCCACCACGTCACCGGCCGCGATCCGGCGTCCGGCCAGCTCGGCGTCCCGCGTGGCGACCCTTCCGACGTGCGCCGCCGGGGTGGTCCAGCGCAGGATCTCCTCGACGGCCGTGCCGGCCAGCTCGGGGTCCTCGCGCAGGCGCGCCCATTGCCCGCCGTACGTGGCCAGCGCCAGCACGCCCCCGGCCATCGCCAGCCGGGCGGTCTCGTCGCCGCCGATGATGAGGTTGTAGCAGTTGAGCAGCACCTCCTCCTCGGTGAGTCCGCCGGCCACGAGCAGGCTGATGACGTCGTCGCCCGGGGCCGCCCTGCGCTCGGCGGCCAGGCGGGTGTAGTAGAGCAGGATCTCGCTCTGGGCGATCCTGGCGGCCGTCCCGGCGCCGCTGCCGTCGCCCTCGCCCAGCATGGCCTCGTTCGTCAGCTCCAGGACGCGCTGCCGGTCCTGCTCCGGCACGCCCAGGAGCTCGCAGATCGCGCGGAGCGGCACCTGGGCGGCCACCTCGGCCACGAAGTCGCCGCCGCCGCGCCGTACCAGCGCGCCGAGCAGCTCGCGGGTGGCGGCGGTGATGGAGCGGGTGACGGGGCCGAGGGTGCGGGGGCCGAAGCCGGGCGTCAGCAGGCGGCGCAGGCGGGTGTGCGCCGGGCCGTCCGTGACGACCAGCATCCTGCCCGCGCCCGGGTCGTGGCCGCGCAGGAGGGTGCGGAGCATGTTGCCCTGCAGCGAGGTGAACGTGGCGGGGTCGCGCACGACGCGCAGGACGTCCTCGTGCCGGGTGACGCTCCAGAACCGCTCGTGCCTGCGCACCGGGTCGTTGGCGCGCAGCCAGCGCCAGACGGGGGTCAGGTCGTGGGCGGCGTGGAGGCGGGGGTCGAGGAGGTCCAGCTCGTCGATCGCGGCGGTGTCGGGCGCGGGTCTCATTGCTCCAGCTCGTCGAGGAGGTCGCCGAGGGGGTCGTCGTCCTCGGGGTTCAGGGCTCTCGCGATGATCTCGTTCAGGGGGTGCTCGCGGAGGAAGGTCTCGATGGGGATGTCGAGGCCGAAGCGGTCGCGCAGCTCGCTGACCAGGAAGACGGCCGTGAGGGAGTCGCCGCCGACGGCGAAGTAGGTCCTGTCCAGGTCGGACGGGGCGGACAGCGCCAGGGTGGTCATGAACAGCTCGGTCACCGCCGTGGCCCGGTCCTCCGGCTGCGGCTCGGAGGTGGCGGCGGGCTGGGGGCTCAGGGTGAGCGCGCCGTGGCTGTCTCCGGCGAAGGGGTACGTGGGGAGGTGGACCCGCCGCCCGCCCGAGGGCCAGTCGACGTCCTGTCCCGCCACCCAGGACTCGCCCAGCGGGTCCTTCGCCGCGGTCGAGGTCCCCGCCGGAGTGGCCGCCAGGGTCTCCAGGGCGGTGGCGGCCTCGTCGTGGGTGGCGGCGACCACGTAGGCGCGCGCGTCGAGGGCGGCTCTGCCGTGGGCCAGGGTGTGGGCGACGTCGGCCAGCGACGGCGCGCCGGGCTCCCGCAGCGCGGCCGCCAGGCGGCGGGCCGCGGTGGAGAGCTGGGCCTGAGTGCGCGCGGAAAGCGGCAGCACCACGGCGGGCGTGAGTGAGCGCCGGTGCGCGGGCGGGGCCTCTTCGAGGACGGCGTGCACGTTCGTGCCGCCGATGCCGAGCGACGAAACCCCCGCCAGGCGCGCCCCCCGAGCGTCCCACGTCCTCGTCTCGGTGAGCAGGTGGAACGGGGTGGCGTCGAGGTCCAGATCGGGGTGCGGGCGGGTGACGTTCACCGTGGGCACCATCGTGCGGTGGGCGAGCATCAACGCGACCTTGATCAGCCCCGCCACGCCCGCCGCCGCGTTCAGGTGGCCGATGTTGGACTTCACGGAGCCGAGCTCGCACCGGGCCCCGGCGAACGCCGCCGCCGCGGCCGCCACCTCGATCCGGTCCCCGAGGTCCGTCCCCGTCCCGTGCGCCTCGAGGAACTGCGCGTCAGCCGGGTCCAGCCCCGCCGCCGCCCACGCCTCGAGGATGGCGGCCGTCTGGCCGTCCACGCCGGGCGCGGTGAAGCCCACCCGGGCGGCGCCGTCGTTGGAGACCGCCGTGCCGCGGATGACCGCGTGGATCTGGTCGCCGTCGGCCTGCGCGTCCTCCAGCCGCCTGAGCACCACCAGCCCGACGCCGTCGCCGCCGACCATGCCCGCCGCCTTCTCGTCGAACGGGCGGCAGCGCCCGTCCGGCGAGTAGGTGCCGCCGGGCTCGTACAGGTACCCGCGCGGGTACGGCGAGTCGATCGACACGCCGCCCGCCAGCGCCAGGTCGCACTCGCCGCTCAGCAGCGCCTGCACGGCCACGTGAACGGTGGCCAGGGAGGTCGAGCAGCCGGTGTGCACGGTCAGGCTCGGCCCGGTCAGCCCCAGCCGGTACGACAGCCACCCCGCCAGGAACTCCCGGTCCGTGAAGATCCGCACGTGCATGGGCCCGAGCCGGGCGCGCAGCCGGCGGTCGACCTGGGCCGCCACCGAGTGCTCGGTGGGCCCGCCGCCCACGTACACCCCCGTGCCGTCGGGGGCGCCGCGCGGGTCGTACCCGGCGTCCTCCAGCGCCGCCCACGCCGTCTCCAGCAGCAGCCGGTGCTGCGGGTCCAGCGCGGCCGCCTCCGTGGCGTTGAAGCCGAACAGCTCGTGCTCGAACCGGTCCGCGCCTGCCAGGAGCCCCTTGGCCGGCACGTAGCCGGGGCTGCGCAGCTCCTCGGGGTCCGCCCCGGACGCCAGCAGCTCCTCCTCGCCGAAGTCGGCGATCGAGCAGACGCCGTCACGCAGGTTGCGCCAGTATTCGGCGAGGTCGCGGGCGCCGGGGAAGCGGCCGCTCATCCCCACGATGGCCACTGCCGGTGCGTCGGTCATTCCGTTCCGCCTTTCCGATCGTTCCTGCGCGCCGCCATCCGCTCCCGCCTGCCCTGCCCGCGCCGCCTGGACCCGTCGTGGTCCGTCTGCCCGGGGCCGTCCAGGCGGGCGGCGAGGGCGGCGACCGTGGGATGCCTGAACAGGTCCACCAGCTTGAGCCCGCCGTCGTGGCCGCGCTCGCGCAGGGCCGCCAGGACGGCGAGCAGCCTGATCGAGTTGCCGCCCAGGTCGAAGAAGTTGTCCTGCGTGCCGATCCTGGTCAGCCCGAGCACCTCCGCCCACACCTCCGCCAGCCGCCGCTCGGTCGCGGTGGCCGGGGCGACGTACGGGCGGTCCAGGTCGGGGCGGGTGAGCGGGGGGTCGGGCAGTCGGGACCTGTCCACCTTGCCGGACTGGTTGAGGGGCAGCTCGTCCAGGAAGACCACCAGGTCGGGGACCATGTAGCCGGGCAGCCGCGCACCCAGCCAGGCCCGCAGCTCCCCAGCGGCCGGGACCCTCGCGCCCGGTGTTCCCGTGTCCGACGCCTCCGCGTCCGGGGCGTGGGCCGGGACCGCGTACACCGCCAGCCGGTCGCCGCGTACGGCCGCCGCCGCGACCGAGACGCCCGGGTGCGCCGCCAGGACCGTCTCGATCTCTCCCAGCTCGACCCGGAACCCTCTCAGCTTGACCTGCGTGTCCACCCGCCCGAGGTACGACAGGACCCCGTCGGCGTCGTACCTGCCGAGGTCGCCCGTGCGGTACATGCGCTCGCCCGGCTCACCGAACGGGTTGGCGACGAAGCGCTCCGCCGTCAGGCCGGGACGGTTGGCGTACCCGCGGGCCATCCCCGCGCCCGCCAAATAGATCTCGCCCACCACGCCGGCGGGCACCGGGCGCAGCCGCCCGTCCAGCACGTACGCGCGCGCGTTCGCCACCGGACGCCCGATCACCACCGGCTCGCCGGGCACGAGGTCGGCCGTGGTGGCGTAGACCGTGGTCTCGCTCGGCCCGTACGCGTCCACCACCCGCCGCGACGGCGTCGCCCAGCGCTCGACCAGCTCGGCCGGGCACGGTTCGCCGCCGATCGCCAGCGTGCGCAGGTCGGGGAGGGCGTCGGGCGGGCACGGCAGGGACATGGCGGCCGACGGGGGCAGGAAGGCGTAGGTGATGCGGGAGTCGCGCAGCCGGGCGTACAGGTCCTCGCCGAGCCGCTCGCACTCGGCCGCCACGTGCAGCTCGGCCCCGGCCACGAAGGCGAAGAACAGGTCGGACACGGCCACGTCGAACCCGAACGACACGTACTGCAGCACCCGGTCCTCCCCGGTCACGGGGAACTGGGGGCGTACGGCGGTGGCCAGGTTGAGCAGGGCGCGGTGCTCGACGGCCACGCCCTTGGGGGTGCCGGTGGAGCCGGAGGTGTAGAGGATGTAGGCCGTGCCGTCGAGGGTGGGCTCCGACGCGGTCACGGGCCCGATCGAGGGCGCCTCCTCGTCCGGCCGCATCACCGGGACGCCCAGGTCCCTGGGCTCGGCGGCGATCAGCAGGCGGACCCCGGCGTCGGCCACCATGAACCGGAGCCGGGCGTCCGGATGGCCGGGGTCGAGCGGGACGTACGCGCCGCCCGCGCGCAGCACCGCGAGGGCCGCCACCGCCATGTCGGCGCCCCTGGGCAGGCAGAGCCCCACCGGGACCTCCGGCCCCACGCCTGCCGCGCGCAACCGGGCGGCCAGGCCGTCCGCCCGCTCCATCAGGTCGCGGTACGTGAGCGAGGTCCGGCCGTACACCAGCGCCGTCGCGTCAGGGCGTTCGAGCGCGCGGTCGGCCACCAGGTCGGGGACCAGGCGGCCGCCGGTGGGGGTCGCGGTGCGGTTCCAGTTGCCGAGCACCAGGCGGCGGTCCTCGGGCGACAGGAGGTCGACGGCGGTGACGGGCAGGTCCGGCCGGTCGAGCAGGCCGTTCACGAGCGTCGCGAAGGCGCGGGCCCAGTGGCGTACGGTGCCGGGCGCGAACAGGTCGGCGCGGTACACGAAGTGCGCGGCCAGACGCTCCCCATCGCGCTCGACGGTCAGGAGCAGGTCGAACTTGGCCTCGCTCAGCAGCAGCTCGACGCGCTCGGTGACGGCGCCGGGCAGGTCGAGCCGCAGGCCGGCGTCGTCCTCGAAGGCCAGCATCACCTGAACGAGGGGGTCGTGGCTGAGCTCCCTGCCGGGCGCCACCGCCTGGACGACCGCCTCGAACGGCGCCTCCTGGTGCGGGTGGGCGGCCACGAAGCGGTCGCGTACCCGGACGAGCAGGTCGAGGAAGGACGGGTCGCCCGACAGGTCCGTGCGGACGGCGAGGGTGTTGGCCAGCAGGCCGACCAGGCCCTGGACGTCGGGGTGGTCGCGGCCTGAGACGGGCGTGGCCACGACGAGGTCCCGCTGTCCCGAGATCCTGGCCAGGAAGGCGGCGAAGGCCGCGAACAGCGCCATGAACGGCGTCGCGTTCCGCTCGGCGGCCACCTTCGCCAGGCGCTCCCGCGTGTCCTCGGGCAGCGCGATCCGCTCGACGCCCCCGGCGGTGGACTGCACGGCCGGGCGGGGACGGTCGGTGGGGAGCGCGGGGGTCGTGGGCGCGTCCCTGAGCGACTCCGCCCAGAACGCGACCGCCTCGTCGAGCGCGTGGGAGTCCAGCCGCTCCCGCTGCCAGACCGCGTAGTCGGGGTACTGCAGCGGCGCTTCGTCGCCGCCGGGCTCGCCGCTCGTGCCGGGCGTTTCCTGCGGCGCGGTCAGGCGGCGGTAGGCGGCGGCGACGTCCCCGAGCAGGACGCGCAGGGACCAGCCGTCGCACACCAGGTGATGGGCGGTCAGCAGGACGCGGTGGCTGCCGTCGTCGAGCGCGTACACCACGCACCGCAGCAGCGGCCCCGCCGCCACGTCGAACGGCGCCGACGCCTCCGCCACCATCGACGCGTACGCCTCGCCCACGGGCACGTCTCGCTCGACCCGCACCGCGGCCTTCGCTTCTTCGGCTACCACCTGCACGTACTGCCCGTCGCGCGGCCGGAACACCGTGCGCAGCGACTCGTGCCGGGCGACCGCCGCCTCCAGGCTCGCCCCGAAGGCCGGCACGTCGAAGAAGCCGCGCACGGCGAAGGCCACGGGCACGTTGTACTGGGCCGTGCCGGGGTTGAGCTGGTCCAGCACCAGCATCCTGGCCTGCGCGGGCGACACGGGGAACTCGTACTCAACCGGCACCATCAGAACTCCCGAAGGATCGGATCGAGGACTCCGGCGATCTCGGCGGCGGGCCTCGGCCGGAGCAGGTCGCTGTGCCCGCAGTCGAGATCGTGGACGCGTACGCGTGCCGGCGCCCAGCGCTCGGCCTTGACCGCCGAGGGCACGCCGCCGGGCTGGGCGATGGCCGAGAAGAGCAGCACCGTTCCGTCGAAGGGCGGCGGCCGGTACGTGACCGCCAGCCGGAGATGCCCGGTCACCGTGTCGGCCACGGCCGACAGCCGCCCGTCGTCCAGCCCCGACAGCGGGCCCTCGCTGCCGCGCACCGCCGCGAACACCCGGTCCCGCTCCAGGTGCCCCGGCTGGGCGTAGGGGTGCAGCGTGCGGGTGCGCAGCAGGATGGTCAGCGCCTCCTGCTCGAGCGCCTCGGTCTCCGCCGTGAAGCCGGCCGGCCACGGGAAGGCGTCGAGCGAGGCCACCAGCCCCACCTCCTGCCCGGACTCGCGCAGGCAGGCGGCCATCTCGTACGCGAGCAGGCCGCCGAAGGAGTGCCCGAGCAGCAGGTACGGCCCTTCGGGGCGGACGGCCCTGACCCGCGTCAGATAGTCCTCGGCCAGCTCCCGCATGCTGCCCGGGAGCGCCCAGCCGGACCGGAGCGCCGGCGACTGCAGGGAGTGGACCGGGCGGCCCGGTGCCAGATGGGGGAGGAGCGCGGTGTACGACCAGCCGATGCCCCGGCCGGGATGCACGCAGAACAGCGGCGGCCGGTCGCCCTCCCGCCGGAGCGTCAGCAGCGGTGACAGGTCCAGCTCGGTCGCCGGCCTGTCCAGCCGCACGGCCAGCCCGGCGGGGGTGGGCGCCTCGAACAGGGCGGCGATGCTCGTACGGATGCCCCATCTGGACTCGACGGCCGCCGTGAGGCGCATGGCGAGCAGCGAGTCGCCGCCGGAGTCGAAGAAGTCGCTGTCCGCGCCCACCACCCCCGTGCCCAGGACCTCGGCGAACAGCTCGCACAGCTCCTTCTCGCGCGGCGTCGCCGGCTCCCTGACGGCCGGGGCGGGGAGCGCCGGGTCGGGCAGGGCGGCGCGGTCCACCTTGCCGTGCGCGGTGAGCGGCAGGCGGTCGAGGGTGACGTACCGGTCGGGCAGCAGGTGCTTGGGCAGCCGGGCGGCGGCGTGCTCCCGCACTCGCGCCGGCGAGCCGCCGCGAGCCAGGACGAGGTAGGCGACCAGCCGCTTCCCGAGACCTGAGACGCCCGGGGCGGCGACGACCACGGCGCGCTCCACATCCGGGGAGCTCTCCAGGACGGACTCCACCTCGCCGGGCTCGATCCGGTAGCCGCGGATCTTCACCTGCCCGTCGGCCCGCCCCCCGAACTCCAGCTCCCCGTCGAACGTCCACCGCGCCAGGTCACCGGTCCGGTACATCCGGCCGCCCGGCTCCCCGAAGGGGTCCGCCACGAACCGCTCCGCCGTCCGGCCCGGCCGGCCGAGGTAGCCGCGGGCCAGGCCGGTGCCCGCGACGTACAGCTCCCCGGCCACGCCGATGGGGGCGGGGCGCAGGCGTGCGTCCAGGACGTACACGCGGGTGCCGTCGAGTGGGCGGCCGATCGGCACGGCGTCACCGGCCCAGCCGGAGGGCACCGGGTGGCTGGTGGCGAACGTGGTCGTCTCCGTGGGGCCGTACCCGTTGACGACCCGCACGCCCTGCGCCGACATCCGCCGCACCGTGTCCGGCGGCAGCACGTCGCCCCCGGCCCACACCTCGCCCACCGAGGCGAGCGCGTCGGGCGCCAGGTCGGCCAGGGTGCGGAAGAGCTCGGCCGTCAGCCACACCGCGCTGAGCCGCCCCCGCCTGATCGTGTCCGGCTGGAGCGGGCCCGGCGGGGCGATGACGACCGTGCCGCCGTTCAGCAGCGGCGTCCACAGCTCGTACGTGGCCGCGTCGAACGTGTGCGGGCTGTGCAACAGCACCCGCCGGTGGCCGGCGAAGCGCCGGTCGGAGACCAGCTCGAGGATGTTCGCGTGGGTGACGACGACGCCCTTGGGGGTGCCGGTGGAGCCGGAGGTGTACATGACGTAGGCCGCCGAGCGCGGATCGGCCGGTCGGGACGTGAAGCGCTCCTCGCCCGCCTCCAGCCGGGTCAGCACGGTCCGCGCGCCGCTGTCCTCCAGCAGCCACGCCAGCCGCGCCTCGGGCTGCCCCGGGTCCAGCGGGACATAGCAGCCGCCCGCCTTCAACACGGCGAGCTGGGCCACCACCAGGTCGGGCGAGCGCTCCATGAGCAGCGCGACCGGCGTCTCCGGCGCCACATCCAGCCCGGCCGCGACCCGGTCGGACCACGCGTCCAGCTCGGCGTAGGTGAGGGTGTGCCCGCCATGCTCGACCGCCACCGCGTCCGGCGTGCGGGCCGCCTGCGCCGCGAACCGCTCCGGCACCGACCCCACGTGCCGAGCGGCCGGCCGCGCCGTGCCGTTCCAGGCCACCAGCAGCCGGTGCGACTCCTCCGCAGGCAGCACGTCGCCCGCGCCGCCGCCGGCGAGCACCTCGAACGCCCTGACCAGCCGGGCCGCGACGGCCTCGGTCTCGGCCCTGGACAGCAGCTCCGCCCGGTAGCCGAGGCGCAGCCAGAGCCGCTCGCCCGCGACCACCGTGACCGTGAGCGGGTAGTGGGTGGCGTCCCGGACCCCGGTCAGCCGCAGGCCGGGCGTGTCCAGGCCGTCGCGGGGGTAGTTCTCGAAGGCCAGCAGCGTGTCGAACAGCTCGCCGGTGCCGCGCTGCACGTCCGCGAGCCGTACGTGATGGAACGCCGTGAGCCTGGCCTGCTCGTCCTGCAGGCGGGTGAGCAGATCCCGCTCGCCGGTCCTGACCCGCACGGGCACGGCGTTGATGAACAGGCCCGCCATCGACTCCACACCCGCCACCTCAGGCGGGCGGCCGGACACCACCGCCCCGAACACCACGTCCTCGCGCCCGGTCAGCCGCCCGAGCACCAGCCCCCACGCCGCCTGCACCAGCGTGTTCACGGTCACGCCCGCGCGGCGGGCCCGCTCGCGCACGGCGTCACTCAGCTCGCGCGTCAGCTCCAGCTCCACCGTCTCCTGCCGCAGGCTCGCCGCCTCGGATCTTGGGCCGGCGCCGGGCCTGAGCAGGGTCGGCCCCGGCAGGCCCGCGAGCGACTCCCGCCACGCCCGCGCGGCCCGCTCGCCGTCCTGGGCGCGCAGCCAGGCCAGATAGTCCCGGTACGGGGGCACGGGCGGCAGCGCGCTACCGCCCGCGTACAGGGCGGCCAGCTCCCTGGCCAGGATCGGCATCGACCAGCCGTCCACCAGGATGTGGTGCATGGTCAGCACCAGCTCCGTCCGCCGGACCAGGGTGGCGCGGACCAGCGGCGGCCTGGTGACGTCGAACGGCCGCAGCAGGTCGGACTCCAGCATGCGCTCCAGCTCGGCGTCCGACGGCGGGTCCACCTCCGTCCACGGCAGCCGCACCCGGTGCGGGACGAGCTGCACCGGATGGTCGAGGCCCTTGTGGCGGAAGCAGGCGCGCAGGTTCGGGTGGCGGGCGAGCAGGGCCTCCACCGCCGCGCGCAGCCTCGCCGGGTCGGCCTCGCCGTCGAGGGCGAATCTGGCCTGGATGACGTACGCGTCGCCGCCGCCGTACAGGGCGTGGAAGAGCAGGCCCTCCTGCGCGGGGGAGAGCGGCAGCACGTCGGCCAGCCTGGCGCTCACCAGTCGCCGTCCAGGTCGGCCTCGAGCTCGTCGATCTGGCTCTGCGAGAGCTCGACCAGCGGGAAGTCGGAGCTGGTCGCGCCGCCCTCGCCCGCCTGGCCCGCGAGCTCCGCCAGCGCGTCGAACCAGAGCCCGGCCAGCGTCCCCACCTGCTCCGCGCCGACGGCGTCGGCGGCGTACGACCAGCTCGCCACCAGCCGTCCCGCGTGGGCGACGGTGTCCAGCTCGATCGCGTACGCCATGGGAGCGTCCGGCATGCCGACCAGCTCGCCCTCGAACCTGCCCAGGTAGTTGAAGCGCAGGTCGGGAGCGGGAAGCCCGGCCAGTTCGCGGGCGGTGCCCGGGTTGAGGTGGCGGAGCAGGCCGTAGCCGAGGCCGCCCGAGGGGACGGCGCGCAGCCGCTCCTTGGTCCGCTTGAGCGCCTCGGCGGGGGAGCCGGCGGCGTCCAGCCTGACCGGGTACTGGGTGGTGAACCAGCCGACCGTGCCGGTGATGTCGACGTCGTCCGAGGGGGCCTCGCGGCCGTGTCCCTCGAGGTCCACGAGCACGCTCGTGCCGCCGCGCCACCTCGTCACCGCGCGGGCCACGGCGGTGAGCAGCACGTCGTCGGGGCCGCAGCGGAAGGCGGCGGGCAGGCCGGTGAGGACCTGCTCGGTGAGGTCCGGCGGGAGCGTCCTGGTGAGCGTGGCCCGCGGCCCGCCCCGTCCGTTCCAGCCGGGTGCGATCCCGGCGTCGTCTCCCGAGTCCCCCGAGATGAGCCGCCGCCACACCGGCAGCTCCGCCGCCACCCGCTCCGGCCGCACGGCCTCGGCGGCCAGCAGCCGCGCCCAGCCCGCGAACGACGTGCCCACAGGTTCGGGCAGGTCCTCCTCCCGCAGGAGGGCGGTCAGCTCGGGGCCCAGGATGCGCCAGGAGACGCCGTCCACGGCCAGGTGGTGCGCGGTGACCAGCAGCCGGTCGGGTTCCAGCCAGGTGGCGGCGAGCATCTGCCCCCGCTCGGGGTCCAGCCGCGGCGCCGGCTCCGTGGGGCCCGCACGGGTGAAGAGCACCTGCACCGGCTCGTCCGGGGGCGGCACCTCCAGCTCCCAGTCGGTGTCCGAGTGCCGCAGCAGGCGCATGCGCAGGGAGGCGTGCCGCCGGGCCAGCGTCCGCAGCGCCGCCTCGATCCGCTCCGCGCCGGTCCCCTCGGGCACCGGCAGCAGCAGGGACTGGGTGAACGTGTCGAGCGGGCCGCCGTGCTCGCGCCACCAGTGCATGATCGGCGTCAGCGGGAACCTGCCCACCGGGGAGTCCGCGACCGCCCGCGTGGTGCTCCGCGCCACCGCCGCCAGCGCGGCCGGGGTCCTGGCGATGAACACCTCGCGCGGCGTGCAGCCGATCCCCGCCGCCCGGGCGCGGCTGACGAGCTGGATGGCGGTGATGCTGTCGCCGCCCAGCCGGAAGAAGTCGTCGTCCGGCCCCACGGGCGTGCCGAGCAGCTCGGCGAAGAGCCCGCACAGCGCCGCTTCCCGTTCGGTCACCGGCTCGCGCGGTGCCTGCGGCCGGAAGGAGGGCGCGGGCAGCGCGGCGCGGTCCAGCTTGCCCTGCGACGTGATCGGCAGCGCGTCCAGCACCGTGAACTCGGCCGGCACCATGTGCACGGGCAGCTCGGCCACGGCATGGGCCAGTACGGCGGCGGTGTCGCACGAGGCGCCCGTGCGGGGGACGAGATAGGCGACGAGGCGGCTGTCGCGGAGCGCCACCGCGGCCCGCGCGACGGACTCGTGGCGGGTCAGCACCGCCTCGATCTCGGCCGGTTCCACGCGCACGCCGCGCACCTTCACCTGGTCGTCCGCGCGGCCGAGGAACCGGAGCTGGCCGTCGGGCCGCAGGTGCACCAGGTCGCCGGTGCGGTACATGCGCTCCCCGGGCGGGCCGAACGGGTCGGCCACGAAGCGCTCGGCCGTGAGCCCCGGCCGGTTCAGGTAGCCGCGGGCCACACCGGCGCCCGCCACGTACAGCTCTCCGGGCACCCCGACGGGCACCGGGCGCAGCCGGGCGTCCAGGACGTACAGGCGGGTGTTGGCGACAGGACGCCCGATCGGCGGGAGGGCGCCGTCGGCGGCCAGCGGGTCGCTCACGGTGGCGGCCACCGTGATCTCCGTCGGCCCGTACGCGTTCCAGAGGCGGGTACCCGCCCACGCCGCCACCAGCTCGGGCGGGCACACGTCGGCGCCCGTGGCCAGCCCGCGCAGGGCGGGGTAGCCGCCGGGCGGCACGCTGGCCAGCACGGCCGGAGGGATCATCGCGAACGTGATCCGCCGCTCCCGCAGCACCTCGCCCAGCTCGGCGCCCACCAGCGGCCCGTCCGGTGGGACGACGAGCGTCCCGCCGGAGCCGAACGCCATGCAGAGCTCGGCCACCGAGATGTCGAACGCCGCCGGGCCGAGCTGCAGGACGCGGCTGGAGCCGTCCAGCTCGAAGGCGCTCGCCAGCGAGTGGGCCAGGCTCGCGACGCCCGCGTGGCCGACCACGACGCCCTTGGGGCGGCCGGTGGAGCCGGAGGTGTAGATCACGTACGCGGGACTCAGCGGCTCCAGGTCAGGAAATTTCTCGACAAATCCGGCAACATCGGGCGGAACGCGCTCGATCTCCAGCTCCGGCAGCACGTCAGGCGGCGCGACCAGCAGCGTGGCCCCCGCGTCCGCGACCACGTACGCGCTGCGCTCGGCCGGATGGTCCAGGTCGAGCGGCAGGTACGCCCCACCGGCGCGCTGCACCGCCAGCATCGCCACCACCCGGTCCACGGACCGGCCGAGCCCCAGGGCCACCACCCGCTCGGGCCCCGCCCCGCGCTCCCGCAGCGCCCCGGCCAGCCCGTCGGCCCGCTCCAGCAGCTCCCGGTAGGTGAGGCGCTCGTCGTCGGACTCCACGGCCACGGCGTCAGGCGTCCGCTCGGCCCAGCGGGCCACCAGCTCGGGCAGGCTCGCGTACGGCAGCTCGACGGCGGCGCCCTCGACACGGGGCCGCGCCGGCGTGGCCGCCGCCACCGGGGCGTCCGGCGCGGACACCAGCGCGCCGAGCAGCGTCGTGAAGGCGTCCGCCCACTCGCGCACGACCTCGGGCTCGTACAGGTCGGTGCGGATCTCCAGGCTCGCCTCGAACCCGTCGTCGCCGTCGCGCACGATCCCGATCAGGTCGTGCTCCCCGCCGGTGTGCACGCGCTCGGGAACGGCGATCTCGCGCAGCCTGGCCACGCTCTCCTGGCGCGTCAGGTGCATGAACACCCACTGGAACAGCGGTGACCGCCCGGCCACCCGCTCCGGCTCCACGGCCTGGACGATCCTGCCCACGGGGACGTCGGCGTTCGCGAGCACCTGGGGGAAGTCGGCGGTGAAACGGGAGAGCAGCTCCGCGAACGTCGTGTCGCCGCCGACGCGCCAGCGGATGGGGACGGTGTTCATGACGTACCCGATGACGCGTTCGAGGCCCTTGGCGGACCGGTTGGCCAGAGGAGTGCCCGTGATCAGGTCGGGCTCGCCGGTCAGCCGGTTCGCGAACACCGCGAACGCCGTCATCAGCACCCCGTACACCGTGGCCCCGCGCTCCCTGGCGAGCGCGCGCACGGCGGCCTCGGTGCCCGCGTCGATGCGGAAGGCGATCTGCTCGACCCCGAAGTCGCCGCGCGGCGCGGTCCCGGGGCCGACGGTCAGGGGGCGGGGCGGGTCCGCCAGGTAGCCGCGCCACCAGTCGAGCTGCGCGTCGAACACCCCCGCTGCTGCCAGCTCCCGCTGCCATCCGGCGAAGTCGGCGTACTGGGTCTCGGGGCGGCGCAGGCGCGTCGGGACGCGGTCGCGGACGGCGCGGTAGGCCTCGGTGAGCTCGCCGTGCAGCACGTCGAACGACCACCAGTCGGTCGCGATGTGGTGCAGCGCCAGCGCCAGCGTGGAGCGCGTGTCGTCCACGGTGATGAACTGCCCCCTGATCAGCCGCCCGCCGTCGAGGTCGAACGTGCGGCGGCTGAAGGCGTGCAGCGCCTCCCGCAGGCTCACGCCCGTGCCGCGCAGGTCCAGCCGCTCCAGCTCGAACGGCTCCGCGGCCGGGAAGTCCACGCGCAGGTCGCCGACCTCGCCCGTGATCCGCATGCGCAGGCTGTCGTGCTGCTCCTGCACGATGGTCAGCGCCGCCTCCAGATCGGCCGGATCGACCGAGGCGTCGAAGTGGTACGAGCAGCACAGGTTGAGCGCGGCCGTGTCCGGATAGAGCGACTCGTACACCCAGAGGTCCTCCTGGGCGGGGCTGAGCCGTACGGGCTGGGCGGGGTCGCGCGGGGGGACGATGTCGGGGATCGCGTCGAGCTTGCCCGCCTGGACGAGGCGGCGCAGCAGCTCCACCCGGCGCTCGCCCCCGAGCGCGGCGAAACGGTCCGCGGTCGTGCTCACAGGCTCGCCAGCCTTTCCAGCCCGGCGAGCACCTCGTCGGCGCCGAGCCCGAAGTCCACGAAGCAGGCCACCTCGTCGCAGCCGAGCTCGGCCAGGTCCGCCAGGCTCTTGCGGCACGTCTGCGCCGAGCCCAGCAGGCTGCCCCAGCTCAGGTAGCGCTGGAAGGCGAACTCCGTGAGCGTGTCGAGCTGCGCGGGCGTGAGCGCCTCCGCCCTTTTGTCGTTGTTGGCGGCGGTCTGGGCGACGTACGACTTCAGGTACGCCTTGAGCGGCCCGCCCGCCCGCTCCCTGGCCTGCTCGTCGGTGACGCCCACGTAGGTGTGGGCCATGAGCGTGACGGTGCCCCTCGGCGGGCTGCCGTCCTGATCCGGGGCCGCCTCGTAGGCCTTGCGGTAGAGGCGGATCTTCTCGGCCAGCTCCTCCCGGGTCTGGCCGATGGTGGCGCCGAGGACGTTCGTGCGCATCCGCCCGGCCGCCTCCCACGTCTGCGGGCTGCCCGAGGTGGTGGTCCACAGCGGCAGGGCCGAGGAGTACGGCCGCGGCTGCGACGTCACCGCCACCCGCTCGCCCGTGCCGTCGGTGAACTCCACCGCCTCGCCCGCCCACAGCCTGCGCAGCAGCCCGATGTCGCGGAACGCCCGCGCGCGCCGGTCCTCGAAGGCGTCCGGGGCGAGCACGAAGTCCTTGGAATGCCATCCGGTCGCCACCGAGACCCCGGCCCGGCCGCGCGACAGGTTGTCCACGAGTGCCCAGTCCTCGGCGACGCGCAGCGGATGGTGGAGGGGGAGCACGAGGCTGCCCGCCCGTACGTGGATGCGCTCGGTGGCCACGGCGAGCGCGGCGCTGAGCACGGCCGGGTTCGGGAAGACCTGCCCGACCTGCTGGAAGTGCCGCTCCGGGGTCCAGACGGCGGTGAAGCCGAGCCGGTCGGCGGCCCGGGTGATCGCCAGTATGTCATCGTATTTAGCGGCATGACCGGCTTCGCCGGTCGGGCCGGCGGCGCCCGCGTCGTCGGCGCCGAAGAACATCACGCTGAGGTCCATGGACGTGCTCCTCACCGGTGGCGGATGCGCGGGGTTCTGGGGATGCGTTCGATGCCGGGCCGGGACGCCTGCTCCTGGGCGGCCTGGTCGAGTGCGACGGCCAGCTCGGCGACGGTCGGGGCGGAGAAGAGGTGCGCGGCGGTGGCGGGCAGGCCCTGGCTCGCCAGCCGCGCCGCGACCCGCACGGCGCTCAGCGAGTTCCCGCCGAGCGCGAAGAACCCGTCGTCGAGCCCGACCGCCGGCGCGCCCAGCACGTCGGCCCAGACGTCCGCGATCCGCCGCTCCAGATCGGTACGCGGCCACCGCCGCGACCGCGGCTCTACCGAACGGTCTCCCGCTGGAGACGCGACCTTCGGCGGCGGCTGCACCGTACCGCCTCCCGTGGGAGAGGCGACCTCCGGCGGCGGCTCCACAGCGGCCTGCGGTAACTCCGGTACCGCGATCGTCGAGACGGGCGCGTCCGGGGCCGCCGCCACGGCTTCCAGCACCCGCACCAGCGCGTCGGCCAGCCACTCCATCACGGCCCTGTCGAAGGCCGCCACGCGGTACTCGACGGTCACGGCGATCCCCGCGGGAGCGCCGTCGCGGCCGTAGTCGTCCGTCACGTCGACCAGCAGCTCGAACCGGGCCGCCCCGGTCCTGACCACCTCGACCCGCGACTCGGTGCCGGGCAGGTCCAGCTCGGCCCGCGCGTTGTTCTGCAGCGCCAGCACGACGTCCACGAGCGGGTGCCGCCCCGGGTGCCGCGCCGGGTTGAGGTCCTGCACGACCCGCTCGAACGGCACCTCCTGGTGGGCGAACGCCTCCAGGTCCGTCTCGCGCACCCGCGCCACCAGCTCGCCGACGTCCGGATCGCCCGACAGGTCGGTACGCAGCACCAGCAGGTTGACGAAGAACCCGACGAGATCCCCCACGGAGTCGCTGGACCGCCCGGCGACCGGCGCCCCGATGGGCAGGTCGGTCCCCGCGCCGGCCCGGTTGAGCACGACGGCGAGGGCCGCCTGGAGCACCATGAAGAGCGTGGCCCCGCGCTGCCTACCCAGCTCCACCAGCCGCCCGTGCAGCTCCGGGCCGACCAACCTGACCACCGTGTCGGCGGCACCCGCCGTCTCGGCTACACCTGCGGTCTCGGTTGCACCTGCGGTCTCGGTGGCACCGGCGGTCTCGGCCGCGCCTGCCGTGCTCGCCGCGCCTGCCGTGTCGGTCGCGTCTGCCGCTCTGCGTGGCAGCGGGAGCCGTTCGGGGAGGTCCTTCAGCGTCTCGCGCCAGTAGGCCAGCTCCGAGGCGGTCAGCGCGTCCACGCGCTCGCGCTGCCGCACCGCGTAGTCGGCGTACCGGGCCGGGAGGGGCGGCAGCTCGGCGCGCGTCCCTTCGAGCCGGGCCGCGTAGCAGCGTGACAGGTCGCGCATGAACGGCGGCAGCGACCATCCGTCGGTGGCGATGTGGTGCATGACCAGCAGCAGCGCGTGCTCGTCCGGCCCTGTGGTGAACAGCACGGAGTGGATCGGCAGCTCGGCGGCCAGGTCGAACCGGTGCCCGGCCGCCTCGGCCACGCGCGCGTCCAGCTCGGCGGCCGGGACCTCGACGGCGCTGAACCCGGGCCTGGCCTCCTCGACCGGCAGCACCCGCTGGGCGGGCTCGCCGTCGTGGACGGTGAAGACGGTCCGCAGCGCCTCGTGCCTGGCCACCACGTCCTCCAGCGCGCCGCGCAGGGCCGCCGCGTCCACCTGGCCGTGGAGCCGTACCAGCATGGGCATGTTGTAGGCCACGCCCGCGTCGATCTGGTCGAGGAACCAGAGCCGGCGCTGCGCGAACGACAGCGGCAGCCCGGCCTCCGACGAGGCCCCTGACGCGGCCCCCGACGCCGCCCCCGACGCGGCCCCCGACGCGGCCTCTGACGTGGCCCCTGACGTGGCCCCAGACGCCGCCCCCGACGCGGCCTCCTCCGCGGGCAGGGTCGCGGGATCGGCCTGTTCCGGTGCCCGCTCTCCGGCCTGCCGCCTGACGTGCTCGGCGACGGCCGACACGGTGGGCGTCTCGAACAGGGTCCTGACGCCCACCTCGGCCCCCAGCTCGGCGTGGATCCTGCTGAGGAGCCGGGCCACCGTCAGCGAGTCGCCGCCCAGCGCGAAGAAGTCGTCGTCCACGCCGACCCGGGGCACCTTGAGCACCTCCGCGAACAGCTCACATAACGCCTTCTCGGCCTCGTCACGCGCCGCTCCGGGACCGCCCTGCCCGTAGACCGGCGCGGGCAGCCGGGACCTGTCCAGCTTCCCGCTCGGCGTCAGGGGCAGGCCGGGCAGCACGACGAACGCCGACGGCACCATGAACTCCGGCAGCACGGCCGCCGCGTAGGCACGCAGCGCCTCGACGTCCACGTGCCCGTCCCGCGGCGTCCCATCGTCGTGGACCCGGATGCCTGTGGGGCCGGGCACCACGTACGCGACCAGCCGTTTCTCCCCGGGCGTGTCCTCCCTGGCCACCACGCCGGCCCGGGCCACGGACGGATGGCGCGCCAGCACGTCCGCCACCTCGCCGGGCTCGACCCGGAACCCCCGGATCTTCACCTGCTCGTCCGCCCGCCCCGCGTACCGCAGGACGCCGCCCGAGAGCCGCACCAGATCGCCCGTCCGGTACATCCGGGTGCCGGGGTCCCCGAAGGGATCCGCCACGAACCGCTCGGCCGTCAGCCCCGGCTGCCCCAGGTAGCCCAGGGCAAGACCGTCCCCGGCCGCGTACAGCTCGCCGACCGCCCCGTCCGGGACCGGCCGCAGCCGCTCGTCCAGCACGTACACGCGCTTGCCCGCCAGCGGCGTGCCGATGGGCACCGGCCCGTCCACGGAGGTGACCGGGTGCGTGGTCATGAAGATCATGCCTTCGACCGGGCCGTACCCGTTGCTCAGCCGCAGGCCGGGGTGGCGTTCGAGGGCGCGCCTGACGTGCTCGGGCGACGGCGCCTCGCCGCCCACGATCAGGTGGCGCAGGCCGTCGAGCGTCTGCGGGCACTCGTCCACGATCACGCTGAACAGGCTGCTCGACAGGTACATGCACGTGACCCGGTGCTCGGCGGCCAGCCGCGCCATCACCAGCGGGTCGGCCCGCTGCCCGGGAAGCAGCACGCAGGTGCCGCCCGACAGCAGCGGCCCCCACAGCTCCAGCGCGAACGCGTCCCACGACACCGGCGAGCACTGCAGCCACACCGCGTCGAACGGCACGTACTCCTGCCCCGTCACCGTCGCCACGATCGCGCGGTGCGGCGCGGCGACCCCCTTGGGCCGTCCGGTGGAGCCGGAGGTGAACATCACGCACGCCACGCCGTCGTGCCGGGCGGGGCGGGGGAGCCGTTCGACGCCCTCGGGGGAGAGGACGGCGGCCGCGCCCGCGTCCTCGACCATGCCGCGCAGCCGCTCCTCGGGGAAGTCCGGGTCGAGCACCAGATAGCCGGCCCCGCGCTTCAGCACGGCCAGCAGCGAGACCACCAGGCCGGGGCCGCGCTCCATGCGGACCCCGACCAGGGTGCCCGGCGGCACGTCCAGCACCTCCGCGAGCGTCGAGGAGCGCGCGTCCAGCTCGGCGTAGGTCAGCCGCTCCGCGCCACCGACCAGCGCCGTCCTGCCGGGCGTCCGCGCCGCCTGCCGGGCGAAGACCTCATGGATCTGATCGGAGCTCATTCGGCGGCCCGAACGAGGCCGGCCGGGCGCATGTCGGTCCAGTGCGTCTCGATGTACTCCAGGCACGCGGCGCGGGAACTCGTCGGCAGGGCCACCCGCCAGCCCGCGGGCACGTCGATGTCGGCCGGCCAGAGCGAGTGCTGGTTCTCGCCGTTCACCAGCACCAGGTAGGCGCCGTTCTCGTCCTCGAACGGATTCGTGGTCATGGTCAGCCTCCCGCGGGTTGCTTCTCGAGGTCGGGCGTCAGCACGTCGATGTGGCGCACGGTGCGGCGGGCCAGCCCCCACAGGGCGGCGCCGGTGCCCAGGAGGCCGGCGATCAGCAGCATCGTCGCCATGCCGCTGCCCGGCCCGGTTCCCACCAGGGGGCGCAGCAGCCCCGGCAGGCCGGTGCCGGCGGCGGCCTGGGGTTCGAAGACGCCGTCCGCCAGCGGCCCGGACAGGGCCATGGCCACCGGAGTGGAGATCTGCGCGACGAACATGACCGCCCCGAACACCCGGCCCTGCCGCTCCTTCGGCACCTTGGTCTGGATGACCGACTGCAGCGAGCCGTTGACGATCGGCATGATCAGCGCGCCCACGAGGATGGCCGCCGTCCACGCCACGACCCCGTGCACCACGGCCATGACGATCTGGGCGCTGAGGCACATGCCGACGACGCCGAGCATCATGCCGCGTACGCGGTTCTTGGGGCCGCCCCAGGCGGCCAGCAGCAGCCCGCCCGTGATGCCGCCCACGCCGATGCCGGCGTTTACGGCGGCCAGCGCGGAGACGTCGCTGCCCGTCCTGGCCAGGATCATGGGCTGCACGACGGCGAACCCGAACACCATCACCAGGTTCACGGTGAAGAACACCAGGATCAGGCCGCGCAGGCTGGGCTCGGCGAACAGGTGGCGCAGCCCCTCCAGCGAGTCCGCCCCGAGCCGCTTGCGCTCGGCGGCCGAGCCGGGCGCGTCGCCGGTCATGCGCACCACGCGCACGGTCACCAGCGCGACCGCGAAGCTCAGCAGGTCGATCCAGAGCACCGCGCCCAGCCCGCCGGTGACCACGAGCAGCCCGGCCAGCGCGGGGCCTCCGACGTCGGCCACGCTCTTGGCGGTGGCCAGCAGCCCGTTGGCCCGCTGGAGCTGCTCCTTCTCCACCAGCAGCGGCACCGCCGAGGACAGGGCGGGGAACTGGAACGCCGCCGAGGCGCCGAGCAGCGCGACCGTCAGATAGACCTGCCAGAGGTGCAGGTCGCCGAGGAAGTACACGGCCGCCATGGCTCCGACGGCGACGAGCCCGCCCGCGTCGGCGAGCTGCAGGGCGGTGCGCTTGCGGCACCGGTCGACGATGGCCCCGGCCGTCGGGCTCAGCAGCAACTGGGGGAGCAGCGCGCAGAGCGACAGCGCCACGACCTGGGTGGCCTGGTGCTCCACGGTCCACGCCTGGATGACCAGGGAAAAGCGCAATACGGAATTACCGATGAGGGTGACGACCTGGCCCGCCCAGACCACGCCGAATCTGCCCATTCCAGCAAATCGCTGGATAAATCCATTTCGTACGGACGATGGAGGTCCATCCAATTTTTGCCCCCGAGGCCCTTCTGGTGAAAGGAACCTTGAATGCGTCCGGAGGATTTGCCGGCCGTCTTCCACGTACCTTCACACACAGTTTCGGGCTGAGCAATACGCTATTTGTGGTTCTGTAATTACATCCTGTCAAAGGGGGAGGTCGTGGAGGCGCAGCGCTTCGGCGGCCACCGCGTGGCGCAGTTCGCGGATGCCGTCGCGTCCCCGTACGGGATGGACGGCGTTCGTCAGCAGCACCACCGTCAGGCGGCGCGCGGGATCGACCACCAGTGAGGTGCCGGTGAAGCCCGAGTGGCCGAATGCGCCGGTCAGCGGCCCGATGATGGCCGGGTCGCCGATGCGCACGCCCAGCCCGTGGCGGAAGGGGGCGCCCTCGGCGCCCTGGTCGCGCAGCATCTCGGCCACGCTCTCCGGGCGCAGCACGGGCCCGCCGCCGAGCCGCAGCGCCTCGCCGAAGGCCAGCAGGTCCCCGGCCGTGGCGAACACCCCCGCGTGCCCCGCCACGCCGCCCAGCGCGTACGCCGTCTCGTCGTGCACCTCGCCGCGCACGCAGCGCGACGGGCCCGGTCCCTGGCGTTCCGGTTTCCACTCGGTGGCGGCGATCCGCGGCAGCGCCGCGGGCCGGTAACCCGTGTCGGCCAGGCCCAGCACGCCCGTGACCCGCGCCCGGACCAGCGCGTCGAGCGTCGCCCCGCCGGCCAGCTCCGCGACCCGGCCCGCCATGACCATGCCGACGTCGCTGTAGAGGTACGGGCCGCCGAACGGGTGGGTGACCGGCGTGTCCAGCATCGCCGCCATGCGCTCGGAGGCGTCCGCGCCGGGCAGCTCCAGGTCGATGCGGCGGGTCGGGGTCAGGCCCGCCGTGTGGGTGAGCAGGCGGCGCGGCGTGATCCGGCCGTCGGCGCCCGGGATCCACGTGGCCACCGGCTCGTCCAGGCCGAGCCTGCCCTCCTCGGCCAGCGAGAGCAGGACGGCCGTGGTGAACAGCTTGCTGATCGAGGCCAGGTCGAAGATCGAGTCCCGCCGCGCGGGCGGGCGCTCCGGGGCCAGGCTCCCCTCGGCGTCGGCGTAGCGGACGAGCTCGCCGGTCGCGGCCGCGGCGGCCAGGCGGCCGTCCACGGCGATCAGCGCGACGGCGGCCGAGCACACGCGCGGCACCCCGTCCGCCAGGATCGCCCCCAGCCGATCACCCATCCCCGTCCCCTCGTCCCCTCGTATCCGGCCCCTACCCGATGCCTGGGTTGCCCATCGTGCGCGTCCCGCCGTGCGGAGCGCCCGTCATGCGGAGCGCCCGTCATGAGGAGCGCGCCCGTCATGAGGGGCGCGCCCATCGTGCGGAGCGCGCCCATCGTGCGGAGCGCGCCCGTCGTGCGGGGCGCCCATCGTGCGAGACGCGCCCGTGGTGCGGGCGCACATCGTTCGGGGCGCCCGTCGTTCGGGGCGCCCGCCGCCCAAAGGCGCGTCCTGCGGGCGTGAGGCGTCCCGCCGGCATGAGACGCGTCCTGTGGGCGGCCGTGGCGCGTGGTGGGCCGCCCTCGCCGCGGCCCCTCGCCGCGCCGGACCGGTCAGCCGCTCAGCGCGTCGCTGAGGCGCTCCCCGTGCGACTCCAGCAGCGCGCGTGCCCCCTCGGCGTCGATCCCGTGCTGGATCATCAGCACGGCGATCTTCGCCTGGCCGCCGGACGCGTCCAGCGCCGCCTCGGCCGTCGCGCGGTCGGCGCCGGTGATGTCGCTGACCATGCGCAGCGCGCGCCCGGCCAGCTTGCTGTTCATCGCCGACATCTCGATCATCTTGTTCCCGTACGTACGGCCGAGCTTGACCATCGAGATCGTCGAGATCATGTTCAGCACGAGCTTCTGGGCCGTGCCCGCCTTGAGCCTGGTCGAGCCGGTCACCACCTCGGGACCCACGACGACCTCGATCGCGTGCTCGGCGGCGGCCGACAGCGGCGCGCCGTCGTTGCACGAAAGGCCCACGGTGAGCGCGCCCCGGGCGGACGCCTCAGCCAGCGCGCCCAGCACGAAAGGCGCCCGCCCGCTGGCGGACACGCCGACCACCGAGTCGAGCGGCCCCACCTCCAGGTCCTTCAGCGCGGCGGCGCCCGCCTCGGCGTCGTCCTCCGCACCCTCGACGGACCGGGTGAGCGCATCCGGCCCGCCGGCGATGACGCCCTGCACCAGCGACGGATCGGTGCCGAACGTGGGCGGGCACTCGCTGGCGTCGAGCACGGCCAGCCGACCGGACGTGCCGGCGCCGACGTACAGCAGCCGGCCGCCCTCCGCCATCCTGGCGGCGATCGCGTCGATGGCCGCCGAGATCGCCGGGATGACCACCGCGACGGCGGCGGGCACGGCGGCGTCGGCCTGGTTCATGAGCCGGGCGATCTGATCGGTCGGCAGCCGGTCGATCTGGCTGTAGCGAGGATCGCTCTGCTCGGTGGACAGCTCGGGTAGCGGATCAGTCATGACGCTAATTTCCACCCTCTCCTTCACACTTGTAAATATCTTTCAGACAATGGCTTTCATGCCACATGTACGAACCGGAGCCGAACGGCTGGCCACGGATCCCGCCCTCGCGGGCGGCAGCCGCCTCGGCCTGATCACGAACCCCACCGGAGTCCTACCCGATCTCACCCCCACCCCCGAGGCGCTGCTGGCCGCCGGGCTCAACCTGACGGCCCTGTTCGGCCCCGAGCACGGCATGCGCGGCACCGCCCAGGCGGACGGCAGCGAGGCCGACACCGTGGACGAGAAGACCGGGCTGCCGGTGTTCGACACGCACAAGCTCGAGGGCGAGGCGCTGGACCGGGTGGTCGCCGGCTCCGGCGTGGACACGCTGGTCTTCGACATCGCCGACGTGGGCACCCGGTTCTACACCTACGTCTGGACGATGTACGACCTGCTGGCGTCGGCCGCCCGGCTCGGACTCCGGTTCGTGGTGCTGGACCGGCCCAACCCGCTGGGCGGGACGGTCCAGGAGGGGCCGCTGCTCGACCCGGCGTTCGCCAGCTTCGTGGGCCGCTTCCCGCTGCCGGTCCGGCACGGCAGGACGGCGGGGGAGCTGGCCACGCTCTTCGGGTTCGACGTGGACCTGCGCGTGGTCGAGATGGAGGGCTGGCGGCGCGACATGGCGTTCGCCGAGACGGGGCTGCCCTGGGTGATGCCGTCGGTCAACATGCCGACCCCGGACACCGCGCTGGTCTACCCGGGCACCGGGCTGTTCGAGGGCACCAACTTCTCCGAGGGGCGCGGCACGACCAGGCCCTTCGAGCTGATCGGCGCCCCGTACTCGGACGCCCGGTTCGCCCCCGCGCTGGCCGCGCTCGACCTGCCGGGCGTGCGGTTCAGGGAGACGTGGTTCACGCCCACCTTCCACAAACACGCGGGCGTCGCCGTGCGCGGCGTCCAGCTCCACGTGCACGACCGCGAGGCGTTCAGGCCCGTCCTGACGGGCCTGTCCATGCTGTACGTGGCCCGCACCCTCTATCCGGACGACCTGCGCTGGTGGGGCCCCGACCTGTTCATGGACCACCTGTGGGGCTCCGACACGCTCACCCGCGCACTGGACGCGGGCGAGGACCCCCGCGGCCTCTGCCCGCCACCGGGAACCCCTGAGGGACCACTGCTCTATGAGCGGCATCACGCCAGGTCGCGGCGGTAGAGCCAGAAGACGCGTTCCGCTCGCGCGCCGACGGCGTGCGAGTAGAACCGCAACGGCCCTACCCACCCGATCTGCGCGCTGGCCTGCCCGGCGGCCCGCTGGTCCGCCAGGCACCTGCGCAGCAGCACGCGTCCCACGCCCAGCCCGCGGGCGTCCGGAGAGGTCCCCATCGGCCCGAACCAGCCGGGCCGTGCGCCCCAGGCGGCGAAGCCCAGGACGTGCCCGTCGCGCTCGGCGTAGTGCAGCCCGGCCGCGTGCGTGGCCTCCCAGGCCCAGCGCTCGTTCCACTGCTTCTCGACGAACGCGGCGACCCGCTCCCGGTCCTCGCCGGCCTCGAGCACCCGCACCCCGGCCGCCTCCAGGCGCCGCACCTCGTCCTCGACGGACAGGTCGGCGTCGGCGCTCAGGTCGGCCGTCATGTTCCAGGCGACGTCGTAGCGCTCGTAGCCGAGGCTCTCGGCCAGGCAGGCGGCGGCGGTGTAGCGTACGTCGACGCCCGGCCAGGCGTAGCACGGCGGGTTGCCGGCGAAGCGCGCCTGCCGCGCGCCCTGGCCGCGCAGCCACTCCTCGGCCGCCCGCACCAGCGCGCGCCCGCGGCCCTGCCCCTGCACGGAGGGGTGCACGGCCAGCAGGTCGATGTGCCCGGTCTCCGGGTCCCCGGCCGACAGCGACGCCATCACCACGCCGCCGTCGGTGGCCAGCGCCGTCCAGCGCCGCTCCGCCGGAGGGCGCGCCAGGTAGCCGACCAGGCCGGCGGCCTCCGCGGCGTCCAGCGTCAGCGCGGCGGTGGCGACCCGTGCCGCTTCCGCGAGGTCCGCGACCCGCACAGCGTGGGACATCACACCTCGCTCATCGGGCGGGCGATCACGTTGCGGCGCTCGGGGTAGAAGCACGCGTGCTCCTGCGGCACCCCCTCGGTCAGCTGCAGCAGCGGCCGCTCGCTCGTGCACCGCTCACCCCTGAACGGGCAGCGGCGGGCGAACAGGCAGCCCTCGTCCGCCTGGCTCTCGTCCAGCGACTCCAGCGGCGTCACCGGCTGCTCGCCGGGCTCCTCCAGGCCGTGCAGTACCGGGATCGCGGACAGCAGCGACTGCGTGTACGGGTGCACGGGATCGGCGATGACCGTGTCCACCGGGCCGCGCTCGACGACCTGGCCGCGGTAGATGACGTAGAGTTCGCCGTCGTCCCCGATGTAGCGGGCCGTGGCCACGTCGTGCGTGATGAAGAGCACGCTCACGCCGAGCCGTTCGCGCAGGTCCTTCAGCAGCGCCAGGATGCCCAGCCGCAGCGACACGTCGATCATGGAGACGGCCTCGTCCGCGACGAGCATCTCCGGGTCGACGGTCAGCGCGCGGGCGATGACCACGCGCTGCCGCATGCCGCCGGAGAGCTGGTGCGGGTAGCGCGACAGCACCGTGCCGGGGTCGAGTCCCACCAGGGAGAGCACCTCGGCCGCCCGCTCGTCGATCCACGACCCCGATCGCCCGGTCTGCCTGGCCCGCAGGCTCAGCGGGGCGTACAGCGTCTGGTGGATGGTCCTGGTCGGGTTCAGGGCCGAGTACGGGTCCTGGTGGATCATCTGGATCTTGCGGAAGTGCGGATGGCGCTGCTTGGGCTTGAGCGGCGACATGGAGATCCCGTCGATCAGGATCTCGCCCTCGTCGTACTCCTCCAGCCCCGCGATGATCCGGCCCAGCGTGGTCTTGCCGCACCCGGACTCGCCGATGAACGAGGCCGCGCCGCCCTTCGGGATCGCGAAGTCGACACCGCGCAGCGCGCGCACCTCGCGGGCGCCCAGCATCTTGCCGCGCTGCTTGAACGTCTTGACGACGCCGGTCCCGGTGATCATGCGTGCTCCTTCACGTTCGCGTTCACGGCCACGGCGTGGCAGGCCACGACCCTGGACCCGTCCGCGACCGCGTCGGGATCGACGGTGTCGCACACGTCCATGCGCAGCGGGCAGCGCTCCCTGAACACGCAGCCCTCCTTCGGCACGGTCGCCAGCGTCGGCGGCCGGCCCGGCAGCGCCCGGGCCTCGTCGATGTCGCCGACGAGCCGGGGGATGGCCTTGATCAGGCCCCTGGTGTAGGGGTGCCTGGGCGAGCCGAGCACCTCCCTGGTGGGGCCCTGCTCGACCAGGCGCCCGCCGTACATGACGGCCAGCCGGTCGGCCACCTCGGCCACCACGCCGATGTCGTGCGTGATGACGAGCGTGGTCAGGCCGCGCTCCGCGTGGACCTCGCGGACGATCTTCAGGATGTTCGCCTGCGTGATCATGTCCAGCGCGGTCGTGGGCTCGTCCAGCACCACCAGGTGGGCGTTGAGCACCAGCGCCAGCATGATGCCGACCCGCTGGCGCATGCCGCCGGACAGCTCGTGCTGGTGCGAGTCGAGCACCCTGGCCCCGTCCAGCCCCATCCGGCCGAGCAGCTCCTTGGCCTCGCGCACCAGGCCGCGCAGGTCTTCGACGCCGTGCGAGCGGCCCAGGTCGAGCAGCTGCTTGCCGACCGTCTTGAGCGGGTTGAGGGAGTTCTGGGCGGCCTGGAAGACGTACCCGATGTGCTTGCCCCTGGCCTTGCGGAGCTGCTCGCCCTGCAGGCCCACCACGTCGCCGAGACCGTCGATCTCGACACTGCCCGCCGCGATCCTGCCGGGCGGCTGGACGGCGTTGAGCAGTGACAGGGCCAGCGTGGACTTGCCGGACCCCGACTCGCCGACGATGCCGGTGATCGAGCCGGGCTCCAGGGTCAGGCTGATGTTCCTGACGGCGGGCAGCTCGCCCGCCGGCGTCTTGTAGACGACCGTGAGGCCGTCGATGCGCACTCCCGGCGCCGTTTGAGTCACTTGCCTACTCCTCGCGCAGCCGGGGGTTGAAGATCTCGTCCATGGCGTCCACCACGAGCACGATGGCCAGCGTCAACAACAGGATCGCCAGCAACGGCCCGATGAGGAAGCCCAGCGCGCTCGGAACCGTGAGCGCCCCCGAGCGGAACACGGCCGTGTTGAGCATCTGTCCCCAGTTGTTCGACTCGTACGGCAGCACGCCCAGGAAGAAGAGGCCGACCTGCGCGTAGACGCCGCCGGTGACCGCGATGAGCATGTTCATCGCGATGTACGGCGCCATGCTGGGCAGCAGCTCCTTGCTCACGATGTGCGTCGTGGACAGGCCGAGCCCGCGCGCCGCCTCGATGAAGCCCCGCTCGCGCAGCGACAGCGTCTGCGAGCGCACCGCCCGCGCCACGCCGCCCCAGCTGAGCAGCCCCAGCACGAGGCCCATCTGGACCGCGCTGCTGAACTTCCACACGGTGGAGAGCACCAGCAGCAGCGGCAGGCCGGGGATGGTCAGCTTCATGTCGGTGAGCCGCATGAGCACGTTGTCCCAGCGGCCCCGCTTGAAGCCGGAGAACAGCCCGATGCCGGCGCCCACGACCACGGTGATGACGGCGGTCACCAGCGCGGCCAGCAGCACGTACCGCGACCCGGTGACGACCAGGGCGATCACGTCCCGGCCCTGGTCGTCGGTGCCGAGCCAGTGCTCCCAGCTCGGCGGCCTGGTGATCGCGTTGGGGTCGCGGTCCAGCTGGGCGGGGTAGAACATCGGCCCGAACACGCCCATGAACACGAACCCGAGGATGAGCACGACGCCCACCATGCGGCTGGGCTTGCGCTTCATCACCCGCCACACGCCCGCCCAGAAGTTGCGGCGCATCGTGGCGCTCGTCGACGAGCTCTCCAGGAGCACACTCATCCGGACACCTCCTCGCCGCTGCGGACCCGCGGGTCGATCACGGAGTAGAACAGGTCGGCGAGGATGTTGGCCACGATGATGGAGACCGTGATCAGCAGGAACGCCCCGCCCATCAGCGCGTAGTCACGCATGGTGATGCTGTCGAGGAGCAGCAGGCCCAGTCCCGGATAGTTGAAGATCCGCTCGATGAACACCGCGCCGCCGAGCAGCACGCCGAGCGAGAGCGCCAGGATCGTGAAGAGCGGCAGGATCGCGTTGCGCGCGATGTACCTGAAGATGATCGACCGCTTCATCCCGCGCAGCTCCGCCGCCAGGATGAAGTCGTCGCCGAGCACGGTCACCACGCTCGACTTCATCGCCAGGATCCATCCGCCGTAGGCCGCCAGCGCGTACGTCAGCACCGGCAGCACCGCGTGCTCGACCAGCGAGCCGATGTAGCCGGCGTTCCACCCGGGCTCGAACAGGATGTCCACGGGCCCGTCGGCCGGCAGGATCGGGATCAGCGTCGCGAAGATCGCGCTGAGCAGCAGGCCCAGCACGTACTGCGGCACGCCGTGCAGCAGCGACCCCGAGATGGCCAGGATGTCGCCGAGCTTGCCCGTGCGCTTGATGGCCGCGTAGACGCCCATGACGATGCCGACCAGGAAGCTCAGCAGCGTTCCTGCCAGCACCGGGATGACGGTCCACTTGGCCGCCTCACCCAGGACCTGGGTGACCGGCGCGCCCGCGTGGGTGACCGACTGGCCCAGGTCGAAGTGGAGCAGGCCGGCCATGTACTGGGTGTACTGCTCCCAGAGCGAGCCCTTCGGCTGGAACCCGTACAGCACGCGCGTCGCCTGCTCGGCCGCCTGGGGGTCCATGCCCGACTGGATCAGCTTCTGCACGTTCGCGGCGACGGGGTCGCCGGGAATGCTCCTCACGATGAAGAAGCTGATCGTGGCTACGACGAGGATCATGACGATCCCGCGGGCCAGGTGGCCCGCGAGTCGTCGTGCGATAACTACCATGCGTTCTTTCTCTACTGCTTCGCCTTGATCAGGCCCAGCTGGATCCAGACGCCCGCGGGCAGGCGCAGGAGGTCGCTGTCCTGCTCCGGCCAGCCGGTGAACCGGCTGGTGTTGGTGAACTGCGTGTTCACGTAGTCCCAGAGCTGGATGGCCGGCAGGTCCTGGTTTGCCGTCTTGGCGAGCTGCAACATGATCGGCTTGGCCTGCTCGGCGCTGGCCGCGTTCAGCTTGGCCGTGAGCTCACCCGGGTTGACCTTGCCGACGCCCTGGACGTCGATCTCCTCGGCGCTGCCCATCCAGTTGCCGCCCTTGCCGGGGGCGCTGTGCGCGACCTTGCCGGCGACGTTGGTCCAGCCGTTGGAGGCGCCGTAGAGGCGCTGGAAGATGTCGTACGGCGCGGGGCCGAGCGCCATCAGCCAGAAGCCGGCGTCGTACTTGCCGGCGGCGATCTCCTCGAGGTAGACCGGGTAGTCGGCCACGGTCACGACCTCGGCGTCCACACCGTTCTCGATGAGCTGGCTCTTGATGTTCTCCTGCGCGGAGATCCAGTCGGAGAAGCCGGCCGGCGCGTGCATGCTGAACTTCCACGGCGTGCCGTCGGCCAGCGTCCACTTGCCGTTCTTCTTCTGCAGACCGGCCTGCTTGAACTCGGCCTCCGCCTTGGCCACGTCGTGCTTGTACGGCTCAAGGCTCGAAAGCTCGGAGCCGAGCCACTCCTGGGCGGGCTTCTGGTGGATGCCGGAGGTCGTCACGGCGGCGATGCCGCCCTCGGGCGAGGCCACCTTGGTCACCTGGTCGCGGTCGATCAGGTAGGCCAGGCCGCGCCGCACGTGCACGTTGTCGTACGGCTTCTTCGACTGGTTGAACGCCAGGCCGACGGCCACCGGCGAGAAGCCCTTGATCAGCTGGGAGCCGGGGGCGTTCTTGATCCGGGTCATCACGTCCGTCGGAGCGGCGACGAAGCCGGAGTGGTCGAGCTTGCCGGCGCTCAGGTAGTTCCAGATCTGCTCGTTGCCGCTGTAGTTGAGGAACTTCACCTGCGCGGGCGCGACCTGCGCGGCGTTGTAGAAGTTCTTGTTCTTGACCAGCAGCGCCTCGCCGGGGTTGACCCGCTCCAGCGTGAAGGGGCCGGCCGAGACGTCCTTCGGCGGGGCGAAGGCGAGCACCTTCTGGCCGATGGCGAGGATCTCCTCGCGGTCCTTGTCGGCCTCGGCGCCGGTGCCCCTGGAGGCCTTGAGCTTGTCCCAGAAGTCGGCGGGCAGCAGGCTGCCCCAGACGTGCGCGGGCACGACCCAGTTGTCCATGACGCCCCGGGCGAACTTCATGCTCGGGTTCTTCATGTCCTGGGAGACCTTGACCGTCTTGTCGTCCACCACCTGGACGTCGGCCGCCACGCCCGCCGCGCCCGGCGTGATCGCGAACGCGGTGCTGCCGGTGGTCGAGGCCAGCCCGAGAGAGAGCTTGACGTCCTCAGCCGTCACCGGCTTGCCGTCGGACCACTTGGCGTTCGGCTGGATGTGGATGGTGATCGAGGAGTTGTCGGGAGCGATCTCCCAACTGGCGGCGATACCGGGGTAGAACTGGTTCGGGTCGGTCAGGTGGTTCTTGATCCAGCCCAGCTTCATCGCGTTGTAGCCGATGAAGGAGTTGCCCTTCGGCGCCCACGGGTTCGCCGGGCCGCTCGCGTCGATGCCGGGCCGGTTCACGTCGATCGTGGTGAAGAGCCCGCCGCCGCCGCCCGAGCCACTGGAATTGTTGGTGGAACCACCGCTGCATGCCGCTGTCGCGGTGGCAAGACCCAGCAACGCTACTACCGCTGCCAGTCGCTTCATGTGCCGCTCCGGGGAGATGTCGGGACCTGTCGAAGATCTGTAGGGATTGACCGGACACTACGATCGCGCCCGACCCGCGTCAATAATCTCCAGTGGTTGTGAGGCTAATGTAACTTTCCTTCATCAGTGTGCGGAGTGGAGCTAAGCTCCGTCAAGTAATCGGTCAGCTCATCACCAAGACGGCCGCCCCGCTGACCTGGTCGTTCGCCAGATCGGTGAGTGCGTGGTCCGCCTCTTCCCACGGATGGAGCGTCGTCGTCACGCGCGGCGGATGCGCCAGCGCCAGCTCCAGGTAGGCCCGCCCGTCGGCCCTCGTGTTGGCCGTCACGCTGCGCAGCGTGCGCTCCTGGAAAAGATGCCGCTCGTAGTTCAGAACGGGCACATCGGTCAGATGAATTCCTGCGATGGCCAGCGTGCCGCCCCGGTCGAGCGCTTCGAGCGCCGGTGGTACCAGGGTACCTACCGGTGCAAACAGGATGGCCGCGTCCAGTGGCTCGGGCGGTACGTCGCCCGCCGAGGCGGCGCCCAGCTCGAGCGCGAGCGCCCTGGAGGCCGCGGATCTGGTCACCGCGTGCACGACAGCGCCCTGGGCGATGGCGGCCTGCGCCGTCAGGTGAGCCGAGGCCCCGAACCCGTAGATCCCCAGCCGCCCGCCCGGCGGCAGCTCGCAGCGCAGCAGCGCCCGGTAGCCGATGATCCCGGCGCACAGCAGCGGCGCCAGCCGCTCCGCGGGCACGTCATCGGGCAGGGGATAGACGTAGTCGCGGGGCGCGACGAGGTACTCGGCGTACCCGCCGTCGGCGTCCCACCCCGTGTAAGCGGAGCGCGGGCAGAGGTTCTCCGTCCCCCGCAGGCAGTAGCGGCACGTGCCGCAGGTGGAGCGGAGCCAGGCCACGCCCACCCGTTCGCCTGTGCCCTCCACCCGTCCCACCACCTGGTGTCCGGGCGTGGTCCGCGGTCGCCGCGGCTGGAGGTCGCCCTCCGCCAGATGCAGGTCCGTACGGCAGACGCCGCACGCCTCGACCCGTACCAGGACCTCGCCGGACCCCGGCTCGGGCACGTCCCGCTCGACGAGCTCCAGCGGCCGCGTCGCCATCGGCCCCGGCTCGGCCACCACCCACGCCCGCATGGTCACGACAGCCTGGCGTGGGCGAGCGAGGCGTAGAGCGCGGCGCCGTCGGTCAGCACGGAGTCGTCGAAGACCGCCTCGGGGGAGTGGTTGTAGGGCGCGGTGGCCGGGTCCCGGTCGGGCGGGCACGCGCCCAGGAAGATGAACGCGCCCGGCACCTCCTCCAGCACGTACGAGAAGTCCTCCGAGCCCATGATCGGCTGCGGCGACACGAAATACCGTCCGGGACCGAACAGCTCATCGGCCGTCCTGCCCACGAACGCGGCCTCGCTCTCGTCGTTCACCGTGACGGGGTAGCCCATCCCGAACGACGCCTCGACCTCCAGCCCGTGCGCCGCCGCGATGCCCTGCACCACCTCCACCAGCCGGCGCTTGACCTTCGTCCGGGTGTCCTTGCTGAACGTGCGGACCGTGGCCTCGAACCGGGCCTCGTCGGGGATCACGTTGTCCGCCGACCCGCCGTGGAAGCTGCCCACCGTCACCACCACCGGGTCGAACACGTCGAACCCCCTGGTCACCATGGTCTGCAGCGCCGTCACCATCTCGCAGCCCGCCTGGATCGGGTCGAGCGAGCGGTGCGGGCTGGAGCCGTGCCCGCCGCGCCCCTTGACCGTCACGAGGAACGTGTCCGCCGCCGCCATGATCGGCCCCGGCCGCGACGCGAACAGCCCCGGCGGCAGCATCGCGGACACGACGTGCATCCCGTACGCCGCCACGGGCCGCGCGCCCGCCGCCTCGAGCACGCCCTCGCCGATCATGTGCTTGGCGCCCTCGAAGCCCTCCTCGCCCGGCTGGAACATGAAGACGACGTCACCGGCCAGCTCCGCACGCCGCGCGCTCAGCAGCCGCGCCGCCCCCGCCAGCATCGCGGTGTGCAGGTCGTGCCCGCACGCGTGCATCTGGCCGGGGAGCTGCGAGGTGTACGGCAGGTCGTTCTTCTCCGCCACCGGCAGCGCGTCCATGTCCCCGCGCAGCAGCACGGCCGGTCCGGGCCGGCCGCCGCGCAGCACCGCCGTGACGGAGCTGAGCGAGGTGCCCGTCTTGATCTCCAACGGCAGGCCATCCAGCGCGGCCAGGACCTTCTCCTGGGTACGCGGCAGGTGCAGGCCGAGCTCCGGCGTGGTGTGCAACGAGTGACGGAGCTCGACGAGCTCGTCCCGGATATCAAGCGCTTCTTCGGCGAATGTCATGAAGAACATTGTTCATGTGGGGGCTGGGAAGTCGAAAAGGCGCGCTCGCTACGATGTGCGTGTGACTGAGCGCAAGCGGATCGATTCCTGGTTGTCAGACATGGACGGCGTCCTCGTCCACGAGGGGCGCCCGGTCCCCGGGGCGGACGAGTTCATCAAACGGCTCAGCGAGTCGGGCAAGCGGTTCCGGGTCCTGACGAACAACTCGATCTACACTCCGCGCGACCTGTCGGTGCGCCTGGCCGGGGCGGGCCTCGAGGTGCCCCCGGAGTCCATCTGGACCTCCGCGCAGGCCACCGCCCAGTTCCTCGACGACCAGCGCTCGGGCGGCTCGGCGTACGTGATCGGCGAGGCGGGCCTGACGACGGCGCTGCACCAGGTCGGCTACGTGCTCACCGACCTCGACCCCGACTACGTCGTGCTCGGCGAGACCCGCACCTACAGCTTCACCCAGATCACCCGGGCCATCCGCCTCATCGAGGGCGGCGCCCGCTTCATCGCCACCAACCCCGACCCCATCGGCCCCTCCACCGAGGGCTCGCTGCCGGCCTGCGGCGCCGTGGCCGCCCTCATCACCAAGGCCACCGGCGTCGCCCCCTACTTCGTCGGCAAGCCCAACCCCCGCATGATGCGCAGCGCCCTCAACGAGATCGAGGGCCACAGCGAGACCACCGCCATGATCGGCGACCGCATGGACACCGACATCGTCTCCGGCATGGAGGCGGGCCTGTTCACGATCCTGGTCCTCACCGGCGTCACCCAGCGCGAGGAGATCGACCGCTTCCCCTATCGCCCCTCGCTGGTGGTCGACTCGGTGGCCGACCTCATCGACCTCATCTGAACCTGACCCGTTCTGACAGGTACGGATGGCACGCTGGGACGCCATGACCCGCGTTTACCTCGAAACCGGCCCGAAGAAGGTGTTCGCCTGCTCGCTCGAGTGGCCCGGCTGGTGCCGCGTCGCCAAGGGCGAGGAGGCCGCTCTGGACCTGCTCATGCAGTACGAGCCCCGCTACCGCGTGGTCGCCGAGCGGGCCGGGCTGGAGTTCGCGCCGGGCGATCCCGTGGTGGTGGCGCGGGTGCCCGGCAGCGACATGACGGACTTCGGCGCGCCGTACGCGCTGCCCGACCTGGATGAGGAGCCGCTTGCGGCGGCGGAGGCCGAACGCGGCGTGGCCCTGCTGCGGGCGGCCTGGGCCCTCTTCGACGAGCGCGCCGCCACCTCGCCGGAGGACCTGCGCAAAGGCCCGCGCGGCGGCGGGCGGGACCTGTCGCGCATCGTCGACCACGTGCTGAACGCCGAGCGCGCCTACGCCAGGAAAGTGGGCGTCCGCCACGGACCGTACAAGTCGCCCGGCGACCGGGACGCGATGCGGGCGGAGCTGGCCGGCGTCCTGTCCCGTCCGTGGGAGCCGCCCCGGACCACCGGCTGGCCGCCGCGTTACGCGCTGCGCCGCCTCGCCTGGCACGTCATCGACCACCTCTGGGAGATCGAGGACCGCCGCTAGCACGGCCAAGGCAAAGAATCGACCCCGATTTCACCGAGCTGAGCCCAAGCTAGCTCACTGACTGCAACCATATGGTTACTGAAAGCGGGGGCGGCGGCCAAGGCTCGCCGCGTCCCATCCAGCAAGCGCAAAGGTACTGACGGGTGGACGTACAGGCGGAGATTGTCGATCTGAAGCTCCGTGTCGAAGGTCTCGAGACGTGCGGCCGGCTCACCGGCGCCGATGGCGAGCAGCATCTCCTTCACGAGATCAACGAACGCGGCAAGCGCCTGGAGGCGGAGATCGCCGCCGTGCGGGCGCAGCTGGCGACGGCGCGCACCGAGACGATCGAGCAGTTCGCGGCCGTCGACGTGGAGGTGGCGGCCATCCGGCGGGAGGTCAACGCCCGCTTCGTCGCCTCCTCCGGCCTGGACGACTACATCCCGACGCGGATAGCCGACGAGTTCGCGACCGTGCGCTCGGAGATCGGGCAGGAGTTCGAGTCGGTGCGGTCCGAGCTGCTCGACCTGAGCATCAAGCTCGATCGCCTGCTCAAGGACGGCTGCATGTGAGCCGGCGGCTATCCCAGCTTGCGCAGCACCATGCCGAAGAGGCGATCCGCCGCCAGGTATCCGGCCAGGCGGGAGTCGTACGAGCGGTCCGGATTGTCGCCCAGCACCACCAGGCGCCCGTCCGGCACCCGCGTGCCCGGCGCGGTGCGCAGGGCGGGGACGGTGTCGCGCGGTATCGGGTCGCCCGGCACGGCCGCGACGCGCTTGATGATCCAGTGCGGGCCCGGGCTCAGCTCGGCGGCGCTCGTTCCCGGCGCGCTCGGCTCCCTCGGGTGCTCACTGGACGGGGCATGGGGGAGGCCGCTGAGCACGACGACCTGCCCGGCGCGCAGTGAGCCGGGCGGCGTCCGCCGGACGAGCACGCGCTCGCCCGGCCGGTACGACGGCAGCATGCTCTCCCCCTCGACGGTCACCACCAGATACCGGCGGCGCAGCAGGACGACGGTGAGCGCGACCCCGGCGGCGGCGATGAGAGCGAGGCCGGCGATCATCGCGACGCCCCTGTCGGCTCGGCGGCGGCCGGATCGGCGTCCTCCAGGTAACCGGCCGCCTGCCGGGTGAACAGCCGCGCGTACATGCCGCCCTCGGCCAGCAGCGCGGCATGCGTGCCCTGCTCGGCGACGACGCCGTCGGCCAGCACCACGATCCGGTCGGCGTCACGGACCGCGCCGAGGCGGTGGGAGACGACCACGCTCGTGCGTCCCGACCGCAGCCGCGCGAGCCGGCTGTGCACCTCGAACTCGGCCTCCGGATCCAGGCCGGAACTCGGTTCGTCGAGGATCATCAGGTCGCGGTCGCGGCGCAGGAACGCCCTGGCGAGCGCCAGCCGCTGCCACTGCCCGCCGGAGAGCAGCATTCCCGAATCCGGTCCGTCCTGGTCCTCCTCCTCGTCCAGGGGGAATTCGCGGCTCAGCAGCGTGCGGTAGCCGTACGGCAGGGCCGCGACGGCGTCGTGGACGCCGGCGTCCCGCGCAGCCTGTTCGATCCGGGCCTGGTCCTGCGCGGCGGGGAGGTCGCCGACCGCGATGTTGTCGGTCGCCGTCAGCTCGTACGACACGAAGTCCTGGAAGACGGCGCCGATCCGGGCGCGCAGCGTCTCCGGCGGCACGTCGCGGAGGTCCACGCCGTCCCACAGGATCGCTCCGCGGGTCGGGTCGTAGAACCGGCACAGCAGCTTGACCAGCGTGCTCTTACCGGCGCCGTTCCGGCCGACCAGGGCGACCGTCTCACCGTGCGGAAGGAACAGATCGACGCCGCGCAGGATCCACGGATGGTCCGCGTCGTAGCGGAACCAGACGTCGCGCAGCTCGATGCCCCGGCGCAAGGGCGGCAGCGGCCGGTCCGCGGACGGCGCCGGCAGGCCGGAGCCGGCTGTCACGACCGTGACGTGGTGGTGGAACATCAGCAACTGCTCGTACACCATCACGCCGGCCGACACAACGACGTTCAGCGCCGCCTGCACACCGGCGACGGCCGCCACGAACATCGACACGTCGCCGACGCTGAGCTGCCCGCGGCCGGCCGCGAGGATCGTCCAGACCAGTCCCGCGCCGGCCACGACCGCCGACGCGCCCGACAGGCTCGCCTGGACGGCGAACTCCCGCCGGTCCATCCGGCGGCGGGCGGCGTTGGCGGTCCGCAGCTCGGCCAGCATGCGAAGACGCAGGAAGGCGCCGAGGTCGAAGAGCCGGATCTCCTTGGCGGCATCCGTGGCCGACATCAGGTGTGCGTAGAACAGCTCCCGGCGCTCGGCCGGCCCGATCCGCCAGAGCATCGCGACCCGCTGCCGCGACATCCGCAGCTCGATGATCAGAGCCGGCACGGCCGACAGCAGGATCACGACGGTGAACCCGGGGTTGATCAGCGCCAGCGAGCCGACGAACCCGGCGACGGTCACCGTGCCGCGTGCGACGGAGAGCGCGGTGTCCACCAGCCTGCCCGGGTTGCTCGCGCTCTGCTCGGCCAGGCGCAGCCGGTCACGGAAGGCGGGGCTCTCGAACGCGGCCAGTCCCGTGATGCGGCATACCGCCGCGAACAGCTCCTCCTTGGCGCGCAGCGCGGCGCGGCGGTCCACCTCGGCGCGCAGGTAATGTCCGGCGTGCGTCACCGCCGTGGCGACCGCGGTGACGACGGCGATCGTCACCGCCAGGGTGAGCAGCTCGCCCGTCTGCCCGCGCGCCACGCCGTCCAGCACGGCCTTGGTCAGCCAGGCCACGGCGACCGGCGTGGCGGAGCTCACCAGAGTGACCGCCAGGTAGCCGAGGACATGGACCGGCGCCGACCGCCACACCATCGTGGCGGCGCGCACCGCGCTCCGTGCCAGCTCCCGCCGTGCCGGTGCCGGCTCGCTCACGCGGGCGACCCGGCCGGCAGCCGGGATATGTCGGGCGCCACCGCGAGCAGCCTGCCGCCCGTGGCCACCTGGAGGAAGGTCGGGAACGCCTGCACGCCGAACGCGTCGCTCACAGCACTGTCCACGACCACTTGTGCCACGGCCCGCAACGCGGTGACCATCTCGGCGGGGTCACCCGATCGGTTGTCGATCACCGCCAGCACCCGGGACCGGTCCTGGCCGGCGGCCCACGAGGCGAAGCCGGGCAGCTTCTCATGGCAGCCGCTGCAGTCGGGCGACAGGAACGCGACCACTGTCCCGTCCACCAGGAGCTCCCGGGTGAGGGGGGTCCCGTCCACGGTCGTCGCCTCGAACTCGGCGGCGACGTCGCCGGGCGACATCCGCCCGCCTGCCCCGGCAGGGCCGCCCATCAGATCGACGGCTTCATAGAGCGCGTCCAGCAGCTTGGTGTGCTCCCGGAGCCGCCGGACCACGCCGAGCGTCAACACCAGATCCACCAGGCACAATGCACCGACGAGGGCTACGACGGCGATCAGATAAGGCATGGGACACCTCCATGTGAGGGGCCCGGCCGGCCCTCCAGCCGGGCACCCGATCTATGAGCGGTTACGAGCAGTAGACGTAGGACTTGCAACCGCCGCAGGAGCTGTGACCGTCCGGGTAGTAGCAGCAGTACTTCGCCGTGAACGCCGGGAACTTGCAGCACTGGTAGCCGCAGTCGGCCGCCCGGGCCACGGTGTGCGGCGCGATCCGCTCGAGGAGCCGGTCGGCCAATCTGGTCACGAGGCGCATGAACCATTCCTTTCGGTAGTTCCGGCGGGTCGGTGCCCGCCCGTGCAGCAGCGGCCACGCCGGTTCGCACCGCGGTCCCGCCGCCGGTCGCAGCCTGCGCCAGAGCTCTGAGCGATTTCTCAACGATTTCTCAACGGCGTGTCTCTCCGCAGCTCACGGGTGGTCGTAGGCGGCGATGCGGTCGCGGACCTTGGCCGCCCGGGCTTCGTCGAGCGCGTCGAAGCACTCCGCCGCCCGCTTCCACGCGTCGAGCGCGGCCGCGGTGTCGCCCGCCCGGACGTGTGTCTCGCCCAGGCGGACCAGCGTCTCACCGGCGGCGTGCGGGTCGTCGCAGCCGCGCAGCAGCTCCGCCGCCTTCTCGTAGCACGTCACCGCCTGTGCGAAGTCGCCTTTGAGGTGCAGCACGTGGGCGACGCTGTCCCAGGCGTGCCCCTCGCCCTGGGCGTACCCGAGGTCGGCCAGGATCCGCTGGGCCCGCCGGCAGTCGGCCAGCGCCGCGTCGTACTCGCCGGCCTGGGCCCGCCACCAGCCGGCGTTGTTCAGCGCCCGCGCCTCGCCGATGAGATCGCCCGCCTCACGGAACAGCTCCAGCGCGCGCAGCGCGTGCCCCAGCGCCTCGCCGGGCCGCAACCGGCTCAGCACGACACTCAGGCCCAGATGGACGTGGGCGTGCAGGGCCGGCTCGCCGAGGTCCCGGTACAGCTCGGCCGCCTGCTCGAAGTGCTCGACCGCGGCGCCGTCGCGGCCGAGTCTGGCGTGGGCGCGGGCGATGCTGTTGTGGCAGCGGGCCTGGGCGAGCCGGTCGCCGAGCCGTACAGCCGCGTCCAGCGCCACCGCGTGCGTGCGCAGGATCTCCTCCCAGAGGCCCCGGCGCTGCATGAACTCGGCGAACGCCCACGGCAGCTGCCACGCCTGCCGGTCGAGCCCGGCCGCGGTCGCCTCCGCCAGCAGCGCCGGCAGCGCCACCGACTCGTCGGCGTACCAGCGCAGGGCCTCCGCCGCCTCCTCGAACCGCTCGACCACGGCTCCCCGCGCCGGCGGGTCCAGCGGCAGGCTGTCGCGGTGCGGATAGCACAGCTCGTTCGCGGCGCACGCCGAGTGCAGGTAGTAGTCCAGCAGCCGTCGCGTCGCCGCCCGCCGTGCCGTACGCGTGTCGCCGGACCGGGCCTGCTCCGAGGCGTACACGCGCAGGAGGTCGTGCAGGCGCAGGCGACGAGGGGCGCGGAGCTCGACCAGGTTCGCGCGGTCGAGCTGCGCGGCCAGCTCCCGCGTGCGCTCCACCGGCAGGGCGGCCAGGCTCGCCGCCGCGCCGAGCGGCAGGTGGGGTCCGGGATGCTGCCCCAGGCGCCGGAAGAGCCGGCTCGCGGCCTCGGGCAGGTCCCGGTAGGAGCGCCCGAACACCTTGCGCAGGTCGATCGCGGGGTCGCTGTGGGCGAACGGCTCCAGGTCCGTGCCGGCCCGCTCGAGGTCCGCGGCGACCTCGGCCAGCGGCAGGTCGGTGCGCCGGGCCAGCTGGGCGGCGACGATCGCCAGCGCGAGCGGCAGCCGGCCGCACCGCCGGATGATCCGCGCGGCGGCCTCCGGCTCCGCCGCCGGCCGTGCCTCGCCCAGCCACGCCACCATGAGGCGGTACGCGTCGTCGCCCCGCAGGACGTCGAGATCCAGCAGGTGCGCCCCTGCCGTGACCGCGAGACCCGACAGCTCGGAACGGCTGGTGACCACTGTCAGGCACCCCGGCGCGGTGGCCAGCAGCGGGCGGACCTGGCCGGCTCCGCGGGCGTCGTCGAGCACGACGAGCACCCGGCGGCCGTCCAGCATGCTGCGATAGAGCCCGATCTGCGCCTCGACGCCTGACGGCACCTGAACCTCGGGGACGCCCAGCGCGCCGAGGAAGCGCGGCAGCACCACGCTCCCGTCGGCCGGGTCGGCAGTGCTCAGATCGGCGTACAGCTGCCCGTCGGGGAAGCGGTCGCGGTGCAGGTGGGCCCAGCGCAGCGCCAGTGACGTCTTGCCCACCCCCGGCGGTCCGGAGATCGCGCAGACCGTCGCGGTCGCCGGCCGTTCGTCCGTCGCGATCGCCGCCAGGCGCTCCAGCTCGGGCGCCCGCCCGACGAAGTGCCTGAGGCCGACCGGCAGCTGCGCCGGAACCAGGCGCGCGGGCCCTCGTGCGGGCCCTGCGGTGTCGTCGCACCGCAGCAGCCTGCGATGGAGGTGCCGCAGCGCCGTACCCGGCTCGACGCCCAGCTCCTCGGCGAGCGTGCTGCGCACCTTGGCGAAGTGCGCCAGCGCCTCGGCGGTCCGGCCCAGCGCGTGCAGTCCCTCCATCAGCGCGACCGCCACCGATTCGTCGAGCGGGTACTCCTCGGCGAGCAGCGACAGCGCGGCCACCGCGGCGGCCGCATCGTGGCCGGTCGCCGCCCGCACCCAGCGCAGCACGGTCTCCTTGCGCTCGTCACGCAGGCGCCGGCGGACCCGTTCCGCCCATTCACCCGGCAGCCCGGTCAGCGGGTCCCCGCGCCACAGCGCCAGGGCCTCGCTCAGCAGCGGCGCCGGGTCCGGCGCCGTCATCGCCCGATCGGCGAGGCCGCGGAAGCGCGGCACGTCCACGGCGGATTCGTGCACGTCGAGCAGGTAGCCGCCGAGCCGACGGACGACGGCGCCGTCGTCGGCGAGCACGTCCCGGCGGATGCGCGTGATGATCGTGTGGAGGGTGTGCCGCGCGCCGGGCGGCACCCGATCATCCCAGACCCGGGCGAGGAGCGCGTCGACCGGTACGACCCGGCCGACCTCCCACGCGAGCGCGGCGAGCGCGAGCGCGACCTGCGGCGGCCGCACGGCCCGCACCTGCCCGGAGCGCTCGACCTCCACCGGGCCGAGTAACCGGATCAGCACGACCGTCCACCTCCCTGCCTAGGGATCTTCGAGCGTAACGAGATCACGGGGCAGGCGGTGCGCGGTCGCCGGGCGGGACCGCTCCCGGCCGCGTTCGCGAGCCGGGTCAGAGCAGCAGCGCGGGCTCCATGACCTCGGCGGGGCAGAGCCGGCCGATCACCGCGCGGACCTGCGCGCGCAGGGCGGGATCCATGAGGTGGCCGTCCTCGTCGAAGTGGCGGCAGGCAGGGGAGATCACCAGCTCGTCCCCCATCACCACGGCGCCCGCCGCCTGGAGACGCTTGTACAGCTCGGCCTGCGCCCACATGGCGCCGCACGCCCGGGCGCTCGCGCTGATCACCGCCACGTGCTTGCCCGAGAGCCCGTCCCGCGCCGACATCCAGTCCAGCGCGTACGTCAGCTCCACCGGCAGCAGACTGTGCTCGGGAGCCGTCAGCAGCACTGCGTCGGACGCGGTCACCAGCCGGATGAGCCCCCGCGCGGAAGCCGGCACGGGACCGCGCGCGTACGGGGGGATCTCGCCCAGCCCGGACCACACCGAGAAGCCGACGCCCTCGGGCAGCTCGCCGCCTGCTGCTTCCAGCAACTTGTTGATGAAGGACCCCGCGTGGAGGCCGGCGGCAATCCCGATGATTTTCACCCTCTGCTCCCAAGCGGTACTGGTTTTCGGGAAACATGCCCGATGCCGGGGATGTCCAAGACCAGCGCCGGGTCAAGAGGCGCACAGGGTATGCCGCATGATGGCTCAGGGCCGCCGCGGGGGGAGGCGGCCCTGAGCGGCAGGGTCAGCGTGCGGCCGCGGCGCGTGCCCGGCGCTCCTCGCGGCGCTCGACGAACCGGGCGGCCGTGGCCTCGGTCTTGGCCAGGAACGCCGACAGCTCCTCGCGGGCCTGCTCGCCCCCAGCGTCCAGCCCCGTCTTGTCGAACACCGACCACTGCTTGAGCACCGGCATCAGCACGTCGTCCAGGTGGAGCCGGAGGTCGTAGATGCCCTCGTTCGCGATGATCATGGCCTTGCGGGCGAAGCCGTCGATGCCCGTGCCCGGCATCTGGAACGTCGTGACGACGTCCGTGACCGCGCGCATGGTCTGGTTGGGGTCGAGCTCGAAGGCCGCCTTGAGCAGGTTGCGGTAGAAGAGCATGTGCAGGTTCTCGTCGGCGGCGATCCTGGCGAGCAGCCGCTCGCAGCCCTCGTCACCGGAGGCCTTGCCGGTGTTGCGGTGCGCGATGCGGGTGGCCAGCTCCTGGAAGGAGACGTACGCGAGCTGCTCGAGCATGGTGCCGTACTCGGAGGTGAAGCCGTTGGCCATGTGGTGCATGCGCGCACGCTCGAGCGCCACGGGGTCGACGGCGCGGGTGACCGTGAGATAGTCGCGGAGGGCGGTGCCGTGACGGTCCTCCTCGGCCGTCCATCGGTGCACCCAGGTGCCCCAGGCGCCGTCGCGGCCGAACGTGGCGGCGATCTCGTGGTGATAGCTGGGCAGGTTGTCCTCGGTGAGGAGGTTGACGATGAGTGAGACCCGAGCCGCCTCGGGGATCTTCGAGTCGCCTTCCTGCCACGCCTCGCCCCCGTAGATGCCGTCGAAGTCGCGGCCCTCGCTCCACGGGATGTACTCGTGCGGGAACCACTCCTTGGCCATCTTCTCGTGGCGGTCGAGTTCCACGGCCACGACAGGCTCAAGCTCGTGCAGCAGCTCCGTCTGAGTCATCGCCATAAAAGATCTTCTCCTTCAGGTTACGGTACCGTAGGTTAGGCTACCGGAAGGACATACCGGTCAAATAGGGTGTCCTTATGCGACCCAGTGTCCGCGGTGTCCTGCTCGACGAGAACGAACGGCTGGTGCTCTTCCGGCGTACGGTGCCTGGACGTGACATCTACTGGAGCATCCCCGGTGGGCACGTCGAGCCTGAAGACGACACGCTGGAGCACACCCTGCACAGGGAGATGCTCGAGGAACTGGGCGCCACGGTGTCGTCGGTGACGCCCCTGGTCACGGTCTCGTACCCGTGGGAGGGCGGGGTGAAGACGCAGCACGTCTACGGCTGCCGTCTGGTGTCGATGGACCCGGCGCTGCGGCACGGGCCCGAGTTCGAGGATCCTTCGAGGGGTCTGTACGAGGTGGAGCGCGTACGGCTGGACCGGTCGGAGATCGACTCACGCCATCTGGTCCCCGAGGCGGTGGCGGGCTACCTGTCCGAGAACGTCACCGCCCTGCCCCGCCTGATCGTCTAGGCCGCTCCTCAGGGCTCGCGGCGCAGGCGCTTCAGGTCGGAGCGGTGCTTCTTGGCGGCGATGCGGCGCTCGACGGCGCCGCGGCTGGGCTTGGTCGGGCGGCGGCGCCGCGGCGGCGGGGCGATGGCCTCGCGCAGGCGCTGCGCCAGCCGGTGCGCCGCGGCCTCCCTGTTGCGCAGCTGGGAGCGGTATTCGGAGGCGGCGATCGTGATCGTGGAGGCGCCCAGCCGGTCGAGCGCCCTGGCCTTCAGCGCGGGCGGCAGCGCGGTGGTCGCGGCCACGTCGAAGGTGAGCTCCACGCGGCTGTCGGTGGTGTTGACGCCCTGGCCGCCGGGGCCCGACGAGCGTGAGAAACGCCAGACGAGCTCGGCGTCGGGAATGACGACCGAGTCGTTGACGACCAGCGGGCCGGGCATGGCTGGGCTCCTGTTCTCCTTCGGTAAACGGGTGTAACCGTATATGAGGGACATATGCCACCCGCAACGGCATTTTCAATCACTGCCGTCACTGCGAATATGGAGAGAACGTTCCGCAGGAGAGGCGAAATTCCATGCAGCCACCCTCGGCCGCACAGGTCGGCCTGACCGTGGCATTGGCCATTGTTTCCGCTGTCGGATTTCTGCTCCTGCGCTGCCAGGGCAAGGGGCGTCCGTTCGGCCCGGCGGGGCGGTGGCTGGCGATCGCCATCACCACGCTGACGGGCTGCCTGTCCGCCGGGGTCGCGCTGGTGAGCGGGATGGTCCTGAGCGAGAACCTCGCCACCGTGCTGGGCGCCGTCGCGCCGAGCGGGCTGTGGCTGAGCCAGATGCGGGGCCAGGAGGACGAGCGGCGCTCGCTGGCGCGGGAGGCGGCGACGTTCTGGCTGGTGTCGCTGCTGGCCCGGCTCGACCAGGCGATGGCCGAGGACCAGCGGCTCTGGTGCGAGAAGCGGGTGGACGACTCGTGGAACGTCTACGAGCTCAGCCTGGCCGCCAACCGCTACCACGCGCGGATCGCCGAGCGGCTCTCACCCGAGGAGCGCAGGCGGGAGCGGATACACGCCAGGCTGGACGCGATCGAGCGCCGGCTGGACGTGGCGGCCCTGGTCGAGGACGGGGCTTCGCGCTCCAAGGTCGTCACGGCGCTGAACGGGTCGCGGCACACGCGGCTGGCCAGGTACGAGCGGTATCTGAACGACCTGACGCGGCTGCACGGCGTGCTCAGGCACGACGCGGAGGCCGAGGTGCTGCGGCTGCTGGCGGCGGCGTACCGTGCCGGGTACCGGTCGCTGCCGGCGTTCGCGCCGCACACCGTGGATCGGCGCGACGCACGGGTGCGGACGAGATGAGGCCGCGTGTGGATCAGTCGGCGGGGTCGTGGAGCAGGATCTCCGAGCCCTCGGCGTCGCCCAGCGTGAACTCCAGGCGGGCGCCGAGCGCGCCCACGACGGTTTCGAGCGTGCGGAGCGTCAGGTTCTCGTCGCCGGACAGGATCTGGCTCACCCGGCCCGCGGAGACGCCCATCGACGCGGCCAGGTCGGCACGGGAGATCTTGTGCTCCCGCATGTACCAGGTGATCTCGTCCACGACGTTCTGGGCGAGGCCGCCCACCTCGTCGCGGGTGCTCCGGCGGAAGGCCATCACGGTCTCGCTCTCGACGCTCGGCTACGGTCTCACCTACTGATGTTCCCACTTTAGCTCTACCTAAATCTTTAGGCAAGCCTAAAGTATGGGGTGCGAGCCGATGGCGGATTGCAAGGGGTGTGTGCCACCATCACGGCGAAAAGATCACGTGGTGGGGAGGGCGCTGTGGCCGGGATCGTCGGCGTGCACGGGATCGGCAAGTACAGGTACTACATCGAGGCCGGAGGGTCCGCGGCCGGGGCGGCCGAGGCGATGCGGATCAAATGGGACCGCTACCTGCACGTGGCGCTCGGGGGCGAGGCGCGGGCGTACTTCAGCGAGATCGCCTTCTACTCGCACCACCTGCACGACGGCCGGCGCGGCCAGTCGAACAACGGACGGTTACCGAGGTCCGCCGCGGCCATGGACCGGCCGGCGCAGCAGGTGCTCGCCGCCTGGGCGCGGAACCGGGGCGTGGGCGAGCACGTCACGGGGGCGCTCAAGTCGTTCACCGGCTGGCTGCTGGACCGGCTGGACGGCAGGTCGGCGGCGTTCGCCAGGCTGTTCGCGCCGGAGGTGGCGGCGTACCTCACCGATGAGGGCAGGCGCGAGAAGTGCCGGCAGGTCGTCGCCGACGTGATCCGGAAGAACCGGCCCCAAGTGGTGATCGCCCACTCGCTCGGCAGCGTCGTCACGTACGAAGCCCTCTGGGCGAACCCCGACCTCCGGATCGACCTCCTGATCACCCTCGGCAGCCCGCTCGGCATGCGCAACGTGGTCTTCGAGCAGCTCCTGCCCGCCCCCATCAACGGCCGCGGCGAGCGCCCAGAAGGCGTCAGGCGCTGGGTGAACATCGCCGACAAGGACGACATCGCCGCCATCCCGCCCAACCTGGCCGTCAGCTTCACCGGTGTGGACGCCGAAGAACTGGTCAACCTGGACTGGATCGACTTCCACACCGCCGAGAAGTATCTGGGGTGCCCGGCGCTGGACCCGCATCTGCGACCATTCCTCGCATGACGTGGATTGTCTTCGACTACGGCGGTGTCCTGTCCCTTCCCCAGCCCGAGTCCGACGCCGAGGCCATGGCGCGCGCGGTGGACGCGGATCCGGACGACTTCAAGCGGGGCTACTGGGAGCACCGGCTCGAGTTCGACCGGGCCGGCCTGAGCCCGCTGGCCTACTGGTCGGCGGTGGTGGGCCGGCCGGTGACCCAGACCGAGGTCGCGCGCCTGGTCGCCATGGACGTCGCGAGCTGGGCGTACCCGGACGAGGGCACGGTCGCCCTGCTCGGCGAGCTGATCGGGGCGGGACGGAACGTGGCGCTGCTGTCCAACGCGCCCGTCTGCGTCGGCGACGGCCTGGACGAGCTGCCCTGGATCGCGGCGATCGGCCGGCGCTTCTACAGCGGCAGGATGGGCCTGGTCAAGCCCGACCGGGAGATCTACGACGAGCTCGTCCGGGCGCTGGACGCCGACCCGTCGAAGATCGTCTTCATCGACGACCGCGAGGAGAACATCGAGGGCGCCGAGCGCGCGGGCCTGACGGGCGTGCACTTCACGGATGCCGCCGCGCTCCGCGGCGCGCTCTCGCGGGCGCTGTGAGAACGCGCGGACAGGACGACTGATGCTGTTCACCCGCGCTTGACTCGGCGGTCACGGCCGAGTCAGCGCGGGCGGACATACCTGTGAGCGTGGACCGCAGAGCCTTCCTGACAGCGGCGACAGCCGGACTCCTCCTTCCTCAGACGGCCACCCCGGCGGCGGCCAGGACCCTCAGATCCGACCCCTTCACGCTGGGCGTGGCCTCCGGCGACCCCTCGGCCGACGGCTTCGTCCTGTGGACCAGGCTGGCCGTCGACCCGCTGGGCGGCGACGGCCGCGGCGGCATGCCGGCCCGCGACGTCGACGTGGACTGGCAGGTCTCGGCCGACGAGCGCTTCTCCAAGATCGTCAGATCGGGTACGGCCACCGCCAGGGCGCGCGACGCCCACAGCGTCCACGTCGAGCTGGACGGGCTGGAACCCGGGCGCGAGTACTTCTACCGGTTCAGGAGCGAGGGCCGGCTCTCGCCGGCGGGCCGCACCAGGACGACGCCCACCGGGGAGACGCCGCTGACGTTCGCGGTCGCGGCGTGCGCGCACTACGAGCACGGCTACTACACCGCCTACCGCCGCCTGGCCGAGCAGGAGCCGGACCTGGTCGTCTTCCTCGGCGACTACATGTACGAGTACGGCCCCAGCGGCTACACGGCGCTGGCCGGTCGCGTACGCACCCACACGCCCGGCAAGTGCGAGACGCTCGCCGACTACCGGCTGCGGCACGCCCAGTACAAGAGCGACCACGACCTGCAGGCCGCGCACCTCGTGGGGCCCTGGCTGATGTCCTTCGACGACCACGAGGTCGAGAACAACTGGGCCGGCTCGGTCTCCAGCACGGGCGCGCCCGGCTTCACCAGGCGCAGGGCGCAGGCGTTCAGGGCGTACTACGAGAACATGCCGCTGCGCCGCGCCAGCCTCCAGGGAGCGGTGCTCAGGGTGAACCGGCGCATCTCCTGGGGCACCCTGGCCCGCTTCCACCTGCTGGACACGCGCCAGTTCCGCGACGACCAGGCCTGCCTGGACGGCGTACGGGCCGGCTGCGACGACCGGCTGGCGTCCGGGCGCACGCTGCTCGGCGCCGACCAGTGGCGCTGGCTGGAGAGCGGGCTGCGCGGCTCGACCACCCGCTGGAACCTGCTCGGGCAGCAGATCCTGATGGCGCAGCGCGACTACAAGGTCGGGCCGGGACGCGAGGTGAACCTGGACTCCTGGGACGGGTACGCGGCCGAGCGCACGCGCCTGCTCGGGTCGCTGGCCGGGACGTCGAACCCGGTGGTGCTGACCGGGGACGCGCACATGCACCACCTGGCCGAGCTCAAGACCGACTTCGACGACCCGGACTCGCCGGTGGTGGCCAGGGAGCTGGTGGCCTCGTCGATCGCGAGCGACGGTGACGGGTACCGGGACCGTACGTGGATCGCGGAGGCGCTCCAGGAGAACCCACACATCTCGTTCATCGATCAGCGGCGCGGATACCTCATGGCGAGGCTGACCCGGGACGAGCTCACGGTCGACTTCCGGACATTGGACTACATCTCCCGCCGCGGCGCCCGCGCCAAGACCTCCCACCGCCTCACCCTCCCCGCGACAACCGGTACCGCAGCCGCCGCCCAGGCGAGCGCGCCGCGCGTCGGTTGAACGTTCCGCTGGGACGCTGGCTGAACTCTCGCTGGGGCGTTGGCTAAACCCTCGCTGGGACGTTGGCTGAACGTTCGCTGGGAGCGGGCTGAGGATTCGCTCAACCGCCAAGCCCGCCCACCCCAGGTTTTCGGAGCACCCGGCAGGTACTCAATCAGGCACACCTGCCCTGCCCACCGGGCACGCGTGCCCCACGCCTGTCGCGCCTGCCGCGTGCATCGGGCGCGTGAGGCACGCAGGCGACATGCGCTAGGCGGCCTGCCACATCGCGCCGTCGCGCCGCCAGCCCGCCACGCCGCCAGCCCGTCGGGCCGCCACGCCCGTTGCGCCGTCGTCCATCGCGCACGACATGCACTACACGCACCTCTGCCACGCCGCCGGGCGCGCCCCCGCACGGCCGCCGGGGACACCTCGTTGGAGGCGTTCGCCGCTCGCCGCGTTCGCCGGGGCGTGTGGGCCCGGGCGTGCCGCACGCACGCCCGGGGCCCGAGGCCCGGCAGGAGGCGTGCCGGGCCGGTCCTGGGTTCAGGCGCCGGGCCAGCTCCCGTCCGGGAACTCGCCTGATGTGGTGCCCGACATGACCACCTCCTCGCTCTCCTGCAGGCCCGAAGTGACCTGCACGTACTGGTCGCCGCGCACCCCCGTGCGCACCGCCTTGGCCGAGTCGCGGCCGTCCGAGCGGACCGTGACCACCTGCGTGCCGTCCGACCGGGTGCGTACCGCGGCGGCGGGCACGTAGATCGCGTTCTTGGCTTCGCCCGTGGTGACCGTCACCGAGGCGGTCTGCCCGAGCATGAGACCCGTGGGAGGCTCGTCGAAGGCGAGGGTGACCGAGTAGCGGACGAGCTGGCCGTCCACCGTCGCGGTCGGCGCGATGGCCGTCACCGTTCCCTGGTAGCGCTCGCCGTTCCGGGTGGCCAGAGTGATCTGGGCCTTCTGACCGAGCTTGAGCCGGTTCACGTCGGACTCGGTGACCATGGCCTGGACCTGCAGCTCGTTGAGGTTGCCCAGGCTGATGAAGGTGCCGGTGCCCGCCGCGTCGCCGGTCGTGCCCGCCACCGACAGGACGGTGCCCGCCGCCGGGGCCACGATGCGGGTGGCCCGTACGGCGTCGGCCGCCTGCTCGAGCGCGGCCTCCGCGCGGTCCACGTTCGCGGCGGCCTGCTCCTCGCTGATCCCGCCGCCCTGCCCCGCCGAGCTGGTGTTACGGCTGCAGGACCCCGGGGAGGACGGCCGGGAGCCGCTGCTCGGCCCGGTGGAGGGCCTCGCGGACGTTCTGCCGCTCGGCCTGCCGCTTGATGGGGCCGCCGGCCTGCCGCCGGCCGTGGGCTTGCCGCTCGGCGAAGGCTTCGCGCCGGCGGACGGCTTGCCGGAAGGTGTGCCGGTTGCGGAGGGATGGCCCCCCGGCTGCCCGGTCGCCCCGTCTCCGGGGATCTCGCCGCCGGGTGAGCCGCCGCCGGGTGGGCCGCTGGTGGGGGCGGCGGTGACGGTCCTGGTGACGGTGGCCGTCACGGTGACCGTGACCGTGGGCTGCGGTTCGGGTCCAGGATCGGTGGGTCCTGTGGTCGGCGTGGTGGTGGGGTGCGGCGTGGTGGTGGGGTGCGGGGTGGAGGTCGGCGCCGGGTCCAGGTTCAGTGCGGACGGCGCCGACGGCCCGAGCGCGCCGTTCGCCGCGCCGCCGCCCGCGTCGCCGCCCGCGCTGCCGCCCGTGTTGCCGCCCGCGGCGCCGGTCGGCGCCGAGGCTCCGGTAGAGGCGGCGGCCGGCGTGGCGCCGGTCCCGGCGGGCGCGCAGGCCGCTGGTGTCGAGACGGTCGGGGACGCGGCCTTCTCCTGGGCCTCGTCCAGCGCCTCCTCGGCCGCCGCCAGGTCGGCCTTGGCCGCCGTGTACGCCTCCCGGGCACCCCGGCTGTCGATCCTGGCCAGCACCTGGCCCTTCTTCACCTTGCTCCCGACCTTGACGTACACCTTGGTCAGCGTCCCCGAGGAGCCGAACGCCAGGTCCCTCCGCGAGCCGTCCACGGTGCTGCCCGCCGCGCTGACCGTGGCCGTGACCTGGCCGCGTTGCGCGGCGGCGAGCCGTACCTGGACAGTGGGCGGGGCGTCGTCGCGCAGCGCCAGCGCCAGGCCGCTCCCGGCCACGAGCACGGCAAGGGCGAGCCCGCCCAGCGCGATAGTCGGTCTCATGGCGGCCCATCCTGGCGGAGGAGGTTCGCGCCCGGCTGCGAGCAGCCTAAGAGTTACCTGAGTGCCCGTCGAGGCTCCGTGGTTGTCAGCGAACGTTCAGCTTGCTCGCGGCTCCGGCGCAGCATCATGTGCAAGGGTCACCGCCTGTGAAGGTGTCCACAAGGCGCAGAGCGCTGATGACCAACGGAGCGCTGGCGGTGCTCCTGCTGGGCGGTGCCGTGCTCGCCTACTCCCAGCTCGGCACGGATCGGGCCGCCGGTGAGACGGCCGTCAGGACCGTGACCGCGACCCGCGGCTCGGTGGTGGCCTCGGTGTCCGCGTCGGGCGCGGTGACGAGCTCCAAGTCCAGAGCGCTCTCCTTCGGTACGACGGGCACGGTCGAGAAGATCTACGTCAAGGCCGGCGACAAGGTGAGCAAGGGCGACATCCTGGCCAGGCTCGACGACGACGCCGCCCAGGAGAGCCTGTCGGCGGCCAAGGCCACGTACGACAGCGCCGTGGCCGACGGGACCTCGACGGCCCAGCTCTACGCCTCCTACATCAAGGCCCGCAACGCCTACCGGGAGGCCCAGCGCACGGTGGCGGCCACGGTGCTGACGGCCCCGTTCAAGGGCACGATCACGGCGGTGAACGGCTCGGTCGGCGGCGGCAGCTCCGGCTCGGGCGCGAGCTCCGGCACCGGCTCCACCTCGGGTGCGGGACAGGGCTCGGGGCAGGGCGCGAGCTCGTCGTCCGGTACGGGCTCCAGCGGCTTCATCGAGATCGCCGACACCGGCAAGCTGCAGCTCGTGGGCTCCTTCACCGAGTCCGACGCCGGCAAGCTCAAGCAGGGTCAGGAGGCCACGGTCACCTTCGACGCCCTTCCGGGGGTGACCGCGACGGGCAAGGTCACCCAGATCGATCCGGTCGCCTCCACCAGCAACAACGTCGTGCAGTACCCGGTCACGGTCACGTTCGCGAAGGTCCCGGGCCAGGTGCGGCTGGGCCAGACGGCCACCGTCGAGGTCGTGGTCGGCCGGGCCGACAACGTCATCACCGTCCCCTCCACCGCGGTCTCCACCAGCGGCGGCCAGACCACGGTCACCCTGCTCCAGAACGGCCGCCAGACCAGGACCCCGGTCGAGGTGGGCGTGCAGGGGACGAGCCTGACCGAGATCAAGTCGGGCGTGTCCGAGGGCGACCAGCTCGTTCCCCCCGTGACCACGACCGGCACCACGGGCGGCAACCTGCGCTTCGGCGGCGGCGGCGGATTCCCGGGCGGCGGCCCCGGCGGAGTGCCGGGAGGCGGGCGATGAGCGTCCCCTCGCCTGACGTCCCCTCGCCCGGCGCCCCCGAGATGACCGGCGCCACGTCGCCCGGAGTCCCCGAGATGACCGGCGCCACGTCGCCCGGAGTCCCCGAGATGACCGGCGCCACGTCGCCCGGAGTCCCCGAGATGACCGGCGCCCCCTCGCCCGGCGCCCCCTCGCCCGGCGCCCCCTCGGCCGATCCCCCCCAGACGACCGGCGCGGTCCCGCCCGTGCTCCGGGTGCGAAACCTGATCAAGGAGTACGGTGAGGGCGACGCCCGGGTGCGCGCCCTGCGCGGCGTCAACCTGGACGTCGAGCGCGGTGACTACGTCGCCATCATGGGCGCCTCCGGCTCCGGCAAGTCCACGCTCATGAACATCCTGGGCTGCCTCGACATCCCGACCTCCGGCACGTACGAGATCGACGGCGCCGACGTGGGACGGCTGGACGAGCGCCAGCTCGCGATCCTGCGCAACCGCAGGGTCGGGTTCGTGTTCCAGTCGTTCAACCTGATCCCGCGCATGAGCGCGCTGGCCAACGTCGAGCTGCCGCTGGTCTACGGCGGCATCGGCCAGGCCGAGCGGCGTACCCGGGCCCTCGCCGCGCTGGAGCAGGTCGGGCTGACCGACCGTGTGCACCACGAGCCGAACCAGCTCTCCGGCGGCCAGCAGCAGCGCGTGGCCGTGGCCAGGGCGCTGGTCACGGCGCCCGCCCTGCTGCTGGCCGACGAGCCGACCGGCAACCTCGACACCGCCTCCACGGGCGACGTCCTGGAGATCCTGGACCGGCTCAGCGCGTCCGGCCGCACGATCGTGCTCATCACCCACGAGAACGACGTGGCCGCGCACGCCAAGCGGGTGATCAGGCTGGTGGACGGCGAGATCGTGGAGGACCGCCGCCAGGCGCCGGTGGACGGCCCGCCGCCGCGTATGACAGAGAAGGCAGCGGCCAGGTGAACCAGCTCGAGATCCTCCGCTTCGCGCTGCGCGGCCTGCTGGCCAACAAGATGCGCAGCTCGCTGACCACGCTCGGCATCCTCATCGGCGTCGCCGCGGTCATCATGCTGGTCGCCGTCGGCGAGGGCTCCTCGCAGAGCATCCAGCGCAACATCCAGCGCCTCGGCGCCAACACCCTGACGATCTCCCCGCAGTTCTCGGGCGGCGGCGGTGGCGGCCTGCGCGGCCAGGGCGGCGGCGGGAACACCGGCCCGCGCACCCAGGCCAGGCAGCTCAGCCTGGCCGACGCCAAGGCGCTGACGGACAAGACCCTGGCGCCCTCGGTCAGGAGCGTCTCGCCCGTCGTGACCGCCCCCTCCTCGACCGCCGCGTACGGGGCCGCCAGCCACGCGATCTCGCAGTTCGTCGGCACCTACCCCAGCTACTTCGAGGCCGTGAACAAGCCCGTCGCCGAGGGCACCTACTTCTTCAACGACGACGTGCTGGCCGCCAGGAAGGTCGTGGTGCTCGGCCAGACCGTCGTGGAGGAGCTGTTCGGGACCGTCGACCCGATCGGCAAGCAGGTCAGCGTGTCGGGCGTGCCGTTCACGGTGGTCGGCGTGCTGAAGGAGGCCGGGTCCACCGGTATGCAGGACGCCGACGATGTGGCCATCGCGCCGCTGCCCGCCGTACAGCAGAGCCTGAGCGGGTTCGGCTCGCTCAGCTCGATCGTCGTCCAGGCGACCGGGTCGGAGGCCACGACGGCGGCGCAGGCCGAGGTCACGGCCATCCTCAACCAGCGGCACGGCATCAAGAACGGCAACGCCGACTACCGCATACTCAACCAGGCCACGCTGCAGGAGACCGTCAGCGCGGCGACCGGCACCTTCACCGTGCTGCTGGGCGCCGTGGCCGCGATCTCGCTGCTGGTGGGCGGCATCGGCATCACCAACATCATGCTGGTGACCGTCACGGAGCGGACACGCGAGATCGGCATCCGCAAGGCGATCGGCGCGCCGAGGAGCGCGATCCTGGGCCAGTTCCTGCTGGAGGCCACGTTGCTGAGCCTGGTCGGCGGGCTGTCCGGGGTGCTGGTGGCGTTCGTCGGGACCAGGTTCACCGTGGCCGGCATCGAACCCGTCCTCGTGCCGTCATCGGTGGCGCTGGCGCTGGGCGTGTCGGTCGGGATCGGGCTGTTCTTCGGGAGTTACCCCGCCAACAGGGCGGCCAAGCTGCGGCCGATCCAGGCCCTTCGCCACGAGTAAGGAGAAAGACATGGCCCAGCTCGACTCCTCACCCTTCCCCGACGACCTGGGGGAGGAGCTCGCCGTCCAGCCCCGCAGGGGCCCGTCGAAACTCACGCTGGCGCTGGCCGCCGGCGTGGTGCTGGTGGCGGGCATCCTCATCGGCATCCAGGCGCAGAGCCTGTTCGGCTCGCCGTCCGCGTCCGCCGCCGGTGGGCGCCTTGTGGGAGGCGGGTACGGCGCGCAGCAAGGGTACGCTCAGCCGCCAGGAGGCTTCGGCCAGCAGCGCAACGGGTTCGGCCAGCCGCCGGGCTACGGCGGCGGCCAGCGGACGGGCGGCGGGGGAGGTACGGTGGGCACCGTCCAGAAGGTCGAGGGCGGCAAGATCTACGTCAAGGCCATGGACGGCTCCACCGTCACGGTCACCGTGAGCGACCAGACCACCGTCCAGATCTCCAAGCCGGGCAAGGTGTCCGACCTGCAGGCCGGCGCCTCGGTCGTGGTCCGCGGCCGGCCGGGCGGTGACGGCTCGGTGGCGGCCACCTCGATCACCCAGGGAGCCCAGGGAGTCCAGGGAACTCAGGGAACCCAGGGAACTCAGGGAACCCAGGGAGGAGGCCCTCGATGAGCGAGCCCGAGGCCAGGCTGCTGGTGGTCGACGACGAGCCCAACATCAGGGAGCTGTTCTCGGCCAGCCTGCGCATGGCCGGGTTCGAGGTGCTGACCGCGGCCGACGGCATGGAGGCGCTTCGGGTCGCTGAGGAGAGCTCCCCTGATCTGGTGATGCTCGACGTCATGCTGCCCGACCTGGACGGCCTGGCGGTCGCGGGCAGGCTGCGGTCCCGCGGCCGCCGGGTCCCCGTGCTCTTCGTGACCGCCAAGGACACGCCTGAGGACCGGATCGCGGGGCTGGGGCTGGGCGAGGACTACGTGACCAAGCCGTTCAGCCTGGAGGAGGTCATCGCCAGGATCCGGGCGGTGCTGCGCAGGACCCGGCGCGGCGCGCCGCCGCCCAACCGGATGCGGGTGGCCGACCTGGAGCTCGACGAGGAGAGCCACGAGGTGTGGCGCGACGGCATTCCGATCAAGCTGTCGCCGACGGAGTTCAGGCTGCTGCGCTACTTCATGCTCAACGTGGGCCGGGTGCTGTCGAAGACGCAGATCCTCGACCACGTGTGGAACGGCGACTGGCGCACCGACGTCGGCCTGGTCGAGTCGTACGTCTCCTACCTGCGGCGCAAGGTGGACACGGGGGAGCGCAAATACCTGCACACGTTGCGCGGAGTCGGCTACATCCTGCGCCCGCCCCGTATATGAACACGCGTCTCACCAGGGTGCGGAAGTACCTGGCCAGGACCCCGCTCTGGCTCCGCCTCGTCTCGGCCACGCTCCTGCTGGTCACCCTCGCCATCACCCTCACCGGCGGGTTCGCCGTGCGGCTGCTGCGCGGCTACCTCGTCGAGCGCGTGGACCAGCAGCTGATGGCGGCCACCCGCCCGCTCCGCGACCCGCCCCCGATGGCCGAGCAGCCCCGCCCCGGCGGGCGCCCGCAGCGCTTCTTCGGCCTGTTCTACGCGGTGCTCCTGGACCCCTCCGGCACCCCGATCAGGACGCTCAGCGAGTCGACCGAGGAGCACACGCCCGCCCTGCCCAAGCTCGACCTCCGCAAGGTCCTCGCCCTCAACGGCCGCCCTTTCACCGTCGAGTCGCTCGGGAGCGGCGGCCCGAGCTGGCGCGTGGTCGCCGTGCCGGGCCGCGACGGCCAGAGCCGGGTGATCGCCGTCAACCTGAGCGAGATGGACGCCACGGTCTCCCAGCTCGTCCTGATCGTCGCGGTCGCCGGCGGCGGCACGCTGGTGGTGCTCGGGTTCGCCTGCTACTGGCTGGTACGCCGCAGCCTGCGCCCGCTCCGCGAGATCGCGCGTACGGCCAAGGACATCGCGGGCGGCGACCTGTCGCGCCGGGTGCCCCTCTGGGCGGGCACCACCGAGGTCGGCAAGCTCGGGCGCTCGCTCAACAGCATGCTCGCCCAGATCGAGGCGGCGGTGGGCGAGCGGGAGGAGGCGGCCGAGTCGGCCCGCCGCTCCGCCACGGCGGCCAGGCGGTCGGAGGAGCTGATGCGCCGGTTCATGGCCGACGCCTCGCACGAGCTGCGCACGCCGCTGACCTCCATCAGGGGGTTCGCGGAGCTGTTCCGGCTGGGGGAGGAGAAGGACCTGGCCGAGGCCGTACGGCTGCTGAGCCGCATCGAGGGGCAGGCGGCGCGCATGGGGCTGCTCGTGGAGGACATGCTGCTGCTGGCCAGGCTCGACCAGCGGCGGGAGCTGGCGATGCGGCCCGTGGACCTGCTCAGCCTCGCGGCTACCGTGGTGATCGACGCCCAGACGCTGGCGCCGGACCGGAAGATCGACCTGGTGCGGCTCTTCGGCGGCGAGGGGGAGGTGATCGTGACGGGGGACGAGTCGCGGCTCGGGCAGGTGCTCAACAACCTCGTCACCAACGCCCTCACCCACACGCCGCCCGGCACGCCCTTCCAGGTGCGGGTCGGGCTGGACGGCGACCAGGCCGTGGTGGAGGTGGCCGACGAGGGGCCCGGCTTCCCTCCGGAGGTGGCCGAGCGGGTGTTCGAGCGGTTCTACCGCGCCGACCCGGCCCGGAGCGCCGGCGGGTCGGGGCTGGGGCTGTCGATCGCGGCCACGCTGGTGGAGGCGCACGGCGGCATCGTGATGGCGGAGGGCGCGCCGGGCAAGGGAGCGCTGTTCAGGGTGATCCTGCCCGTCGACGGCGCCGCACACCGCCCCGATCCCGCCTGAGGATCTCAGCCGAAGGTGTAGCCGTACAGGCCGCCGCCCTGGCTGAGCCGGCGCACCTTGCCCAGCTTCAGCCCCCGCTTCCGCGAGCCGGGCGCGTACATGACGAGCCCCTGGTCGGGCGCCGCCACCACCAGCCCGTGGAGCGGCCGCCGCCGCTCCAGCGGGTGGTAGCGCTCGCTGAGGGGCAACGCGGCCAGCGCGGCGCCGAAGTCGCGGCCCTTCCCCTTGACCAGCAGGTTCCCCACCCGCGTCAGCCCGCCGGACCCGCGCCCGGCCAGCACCTGGACCGCCTTCTCGCCGGGCACGCCGATCGCCAGCTCGTCGTTGCCGTCCCCGTTGAAGTCCCCGGCCGCCAACGACGCCCCGAACCGGTCGTAGTACCGGGGCACGCCTTTCAGCGTGTTCTGCGACCACGCCTCGCTCTTGTGGGTGGTCAGCCCGCTCCGCGACCCGTACAGGACGTCCACGGTGCCGTCGCCGTAGTCCATGGCCCGCTGGTTCGCGCTGAGGCCCTCGCCGGGGACCCCGACGGCCAGGTCGGCGCGTCCGTCGCCGTTGAAGTCGCCCGTGGCCAGCGCGGCCCCGAAGGCGTCCCACTTCTCGGAGGCCCCCTTGATGCCGGGGCTGCTCTGGGTGAGCTGCCGGGCCCGCCTCGCCCGTACGTCGATCACGGTCACCGAGCCCTGCCCGTCCAGCGTGACGCTGTCGGCGGGCGCGCCCACGACCAGCTCGTCCTTGCCGTCGCCGTCGAAGTCCCCGGTCGCCAGCGCCGCTCCCCACTGGTCGGTCACGTTCGCCGCCTGCCGCACCCACGACGTCTTCTGCGTGATCTGGTACGGCTTGCGGCCCTTCATCCAGTAGACGGTCACCGCCCCGCCCGACCGGTGGCTCGGCGCGCCCACGACCAGCTCGTCCCGGCCGTCCCCGTCGAGGTCCCCGGCGGCCAGCGACGCGCCGAACCGGTCGCTGCCCGGCTTGGCCAGCGCCAGCTCCTTGCCGGGGACCAGCCCCTCGGCGGACCCGTTGAAGATCTGGACGACCCCGTTCCCGTCCCCGCCGGGGACGCGGGCGCCCGCGAACTCCTCCGAGACCCCCACGGCCAGGTCGGCGCACCTGTCCCCGTTGAAGTCCCCCACGGCCAGAGCCGACCCGAACGAGTCGCCCGGCTCCGCCCCGGCCTGGGTGAGCTTCGCCTTCTTCCCGGACCCGTACATCACGGTCACCGACCCGGCCCGGGAGTCGTCGTAGGGCGCGGCCACGGCGAGGTCGGGCCGTCCGTCGCCGTCGAAGTCGAGGGGGTGCCCACCGCACGACCGAGCCGCGGTGGGAGCCGTACCAGAAGTGAGTGGAAGAACCAGACACGCGGCGAGCAGCAGCTTCATACCGGAAGTAATGTCCACACCGGTCGAACCGTGCCTGAACGGCGCGAGAACGGCCCTGGAGCTGCGGATGCATATCGGTTGCCATGCCCAGGGGCGTGGGAACGTGCCACGATGGTCGCGTGGACATCGACCTCGCGGACCTGGATTTCTGGCGCAGGCCGCTCAAAGAGCGGAACGAGGCGTTCGCCCGGCTCCGCCAGGTGGAGCACCCGGTGTTCTTCCCGGAGAAGAAGGTCCCGTTCCTCCGGTCAGGCAAGGGCTTCTACGCCCTCGTACGGCACGCGGACGTGGTCGAGGCCAGCCGCAACGCCAAGCTCTTCTCCAGCGAGCCGGCCGTGACCAACCCGGAGCCGCCCGGCTGGGTGAAACAGGTGTTCGGGGAGTCGATGGTCAACATGGACGACCCGCGCCACGCCCGCCTGCGCAGGATCGTCACCCGCTCCTTCAGCCCCAAGATGCTGGCCGGCCTGCAGAGCGACATCGAGGCCGCCTGCGCCCGCATCGTGGACGGCGTCGTCGAGAAGGGCCCGCGCGACTTCGTGGCCCAGGTGGCGGCCCGGCTGCCCATCCACGTCATCTGCGACATGCTGGACGTCCCTCAGGAGCTGCGGGAGAAGGTCCACCAGCACGCCGACATCTCCACCGCCTACACCGGCGTGCGCCCCAGCCTGGCCCGCAGCGTCCAGCTGGCCGGCCAGAACATGCTGGCCCTGCTCGCCCTGCAGCGCATGGTCATCAAGCTCGGCCACGAGCGCGTCGCCAACCCCAGGGGCGACCTGGTCTCCCTGCTGGTCAACGCCAACGTGGACGGCGAGCGGCTGACCGACAAGGAGCTCGGCTCGTTCTTCGCCCTGCTGCTGGTGGCGGGGAACGAGACGGCCCGCAACACGATGGCCCACGGCATCAAGCTCCTCACCGACAACCCGGCGCAGCGCGAGCTGCTGATGAGCGACTTCGACGCGCACATCAACGGCGCGATCGAGGAGATGGTCCGGTACGTGTCGCCGATCATGCAGTTCAGGCGCACGGTCACCGAGGACTGCGCGCTGCGCGGGCTGGAGCTGAAGAAGGGCGACAAGGTCGTCCTCTTCTACGGCTCGGCCAACCGGGACGAGTCGGTCTTCCCGGACGCCGACACGTTCGACATCACCCGCGACACCAAGCCCCACGTCGGCTTCGGCGGCCCCGGCCCGCACTTCTGCCTCGGCGCCAACCTGGCCAGGCAGGAGCTGCGTACGATGTTCCGCGAGCTGCTGACCAGGCTGCCCGGCATCCGCACGGTCGGCGAGCCCCAACTGCTCCTGTCGAACTTCGACAACAGCGTCCGCGCCCAGGCCTTCACCTTCTAGCCCTGGTCTTCGGCCGCGAGCACGTTCGTCCTGATGGTGAGGAAGGTGATCAGCGCCGACACCACCATCATCCCCGCACTGATCAGCATCGCCATCCGGAACCCGGCGTCGAACACCGGCGGATTCCTGAACGCGTCGCCCACCAGCCCGACCAGCGGCGGCACCGCGGCGACGGCGAGCAGGCTGCCGGTGCGGGCCACGGCGTTGTTGACGCCGCTGGCCGTGCCCGCGTACCGCTCGTCGGCGGTGGCCAGAACGGTCGAGGTGAGCGGCGCGACCGCCGCCGAGAGCCCCAGCCCGAAGACGGTCACCGCGGGCAGGACGTTCAGCAGGTAGGAGGCGCCGGGCCCGATCGTGCTCATCGCGAGGAACCCGCAGCCGGCGAGCAGGATCCCGGCCGTCATCGGCCAGCGCGGCCCGAGCCGCTTGGCCACCTCGCCGGCCGGACCGGACAGCACCATCATCAGGATCGTCGTCGGCAGCATGGCCAGCCCCGCCGCGATGGGCCCGAAGCCGGACACCACCTGGAGCTGCACCACGAGCAGGAAGAACACCACGCCCATGGCCGCGTACATGATCAGCGTCACCACGTTCACGGCCGTGAACACGTGGTTGCGGAAGATCCCCACCGGCACCAGCGCCTCCGGCGACCTGCGGATCTCGATCACCACGAACGCCGCGCCCAGCACCACTCCGGCGATCAGCGGCACGGGCGCGCCCTTCTGGATCAGCCCGTACGTGATCCCGGCCAGCGCCAGCGCCGCCAGCACCGACCCGAGCACGTCGAACCGCCCCACCGCTTCCTCGTCCTTGCTCTCGGGCACGTGCCGCACGGTGACGAGCACGATGAGCAGCGCGAACGGCAGGTTGATCAGGAACGCCCACCGCCACCCGGCCGTCTGCACCAGCCACCCGCCGAGCAGCGGCCCGATCGCGGCGGCCACCCCGCCGAGCCCTGACCAGATCCCGACGGCCCGGGGCCGATCGTGCCGGACGAACGACGCCTGGATGATCGCCAGGGAGCCGGGTGTGAGCAGCGCCCCGCCGATGCCCTGCAGGGCCCTGGCCCCGATCAGGAACTCGATGTTCGGCGACAGGCCGCACAGGGCTGACGCGACGGCGAACCACACGGTGCCGATGACGAAGATCTTCCGTCGCCCGTAGCGGTCGCCCAGGGATCCACCCAGCAGGATCAGGCCGGCGAGGGTGAGGGTGTAGGCGTTGATCGTCCACTGCAGGCCGTCCATGCCCGCGTCGAGCTCTTTGCCGAGGAACGGGAGCGCGACGTTGACCACGGTGCTGTCGAGCAGGGCCAGCCCGGAACCGAGCACCGTCGCGGCGAGGATCCAGCGGCCGCGGGCGGACTTGAGCGCGATGTGGCCGTCGCCGGGCGCCACCGTTGCCGGGCCGGTCATGCGGCGCTGTCCGCGCGCAGGGCCCGCAGCACGAACTCGGAGACCAGCTCCGCGGCCCGCTCCACCGTCACGTCCCCGCTGATCAGCGGGACCCGCTCGGCGCCGATGACGGCGAGGATCATGCGGGCCGTGGCGGCCACGTCGAGCACCCGGAAGTCGCCGGACTCGACACCGCTGTCCAGGATGTCCACGAGGACGCGGTGCATGGGGGCGACGTGCTCGGCCAGCTGCTGGAAGGCGTCCGGGCCGAGAGCGGCGCCGAGATCGGCGGCCCCGGGGTGCGGATGGGCGAGCAGGCCCGCCAGCTGCAACCGCACGAACGCCCGCAGCCGGTCAGCGGGGGAGGCGTCCTCCGGCAGCTCCCGCTCGTAGCTGTCGATGAAGTACTGGGTCACCCGCTCGGTGAACGCCAGCAGCAGGGCCGCCTTGTCCGGGAAGTAGTTGTACAGGACGGTCCGGGTGATGCCCGCCTCGCCGGCCACGTCCGTCATCGAGATGGCGTCGATGCCGTGCATCCTGGACAGGCGGGAGACGGCCTGGAGGATGCGGTCGCGCGTCTGCGCGCGATGCTCGCCGATGGTGGCGGCCGAGATCCGGGGCATAGGCCCATGGTAGGCCCCTTCCGCCCGCTTCCATCCGATACCGGGTCTTCCCCGGCACTCGATCGATCAGGCGGCCTGGCGGGTCTGGTGCAGCTCGGCGAGGACCTCGGTGTTGAGCTGGTAGGCCAGGCGGACCTCGCGGATGACGCGCTGCCGCTCGCGCTCGTCGAGCTCCAGCCCGTCAAGGCGGGAGCGGTACTCGCTCTTGAACCTCGGCAGGCTGCCGAGCTCGTCGAAGATGTAGAAGTCGACGCCCCCGCCCTTGCCGTAGCCGTAGATCTTCTGCAGCTCCAGCCGGATGAACTGCCCGCCCGACAGGTCGCCCAGGTAGCGCGTGTAATGGTGCGCGATGTAGCCGCCCGGCCAGTCGGCCACCTGGTGGATCCGCGCGACCAGCGTGCGGGTGGCCTTGGACGGCGCGATCCGGTGCCGCCAGCCCTGCCCGTAGATCGTCGCCAGGTCCCGCTCGAGCGCGCGCTCCCGATACAGCTCGGGGAAGACGAACCGACCGGCCACCGGGTGGCCGGCGAGCTGCCGCGACACCCCGTCGAGTGCGACGTACGCGAAGTAGTGCTGGGCCACCATCTCGCCGTACTCGTGCTCGCTCAACCGGCCGTCCATCAGCTCGGCGAGATAGCTCTCGGACTCGGCGGACTCGTGGTCGGCCCAGGTGGCGTTCCGCAGGGTTTCGGAGAACGGCGTGGTCACGGGCTACCTCAACTCGCAATGAACGTTTTCATGACGAAGTGTCACAAACGTCGGCATCCTGCGTCAAGCTGATGACGACACTATGTCATGAAAACCGGTCTTTCCTCTTTCCTGCCCGGTAAACCCCACGTCAAGAGCCATCTAGCGGGTGTAGCGGTGCTTGGCGCCGGGCGGGAAGTGCTCGGGATCGCCGGATTCGCGCAGGCGGATGAAGGGCATCTGCTGCGCGGCGGGCACGTAGTTGGCGAACTCGCTGTTCAGCCTCAGCAGCTGGGCCAGGATCGACTCGCCCACGGCCTGGGCCGTCTCGTCGGACGGCTTCTCGCCGGGCGCGAGCTCCACCGTGATCGTCAGATGCCGGTCGCGCCGGGCGTCCTCCACCACCTCCATGACGAACTTCCCCGTCACCGACCCGCTGACCTCGGGCTGCTCCAAGCCGACGGCGATGTTCTCGGGATAGACGTTCGCGCCGTAGTAGGACACCGTGAAGTGGGAGCGGCCGAAGACGTACACGAACGGCCGCTCCGGCCCCTCGGCCGCCGGCTCGAAGCCGTGCCGGCGGACGAAGCCGAGCAGGTCGTCGTACGGCACCACGCCGCCCTCGTCGGCGATGTGGTAGCGGATGAGCGGGATGCCGTTGTCGCCGGAGAAGAGCAGCGTGCCCTGATGCTCCTCGAAGAAGCGGACATCCGGGTCGTACTGCACGAGCGTCGGCAGCCTGGATTCGCCGAACAGCTCCCTGGCCGTGCCCGGGCGGGTGGACAGGAAGCGCCGGATCTCGACCGACAGCGGCGTCTCGTTGCCTAGGACGCCCGCGTCGGCGGTGCCGTACAAAGAGGCGATGCCCTTGACCGGGTCGGCGATCCCGGCCCGCCGCGCGACCAGGCTCCGCCACTCCTCGCTGAACACCTCTCCCGCGGTGACGAGCCTGACGTTCCAGTCGGCCCACGGCAGGTCCTCGGTGTCGATGACGTTCTTCAGGAACGGCGGATAGCCCAGCAGCACGACCTGGTCGAAGTGGGGCGCGAGCTCGGGGAGGACCCGCAGGATCTCCCTCCGGTCGGTGCCCGGGGCGACCACGGTGATCGGGTAGCCGCGTTCGGCCAGGTGGCGGCAGCAGTTGACGGTGAACAGGCCGCCGACCCAGGTGCCGAGGGCGAAGCAGACGACGGCGAGGGTGCGGCGCTCGCGGGCGTCGAAGGAGTCCCTGAAGACCTCCTCGAACCGGGCCGCGATCACCCGCTCGTCGTCCGCCGAACGCGGCCAGAAGGACGGGACGCCGGTGGAGCCGGAGGAGACAGCGATGATGTCCCCGATCACGCCGTTCCTGCACAGGTCGGGGAGCGGGTGGCGGCGGGTGTAGTTCTCCTTGGACGTCATCGGCACCCGTGCGAAGTCCTGAAGCGTCGTGACGTCCCGCGGGTCGACGCGGTGCTCCGCCAGAAAGGCCCTGTAGGCGGGGACGGTCCGCGCCACCTGATGAAAGAGCTCAACCGGGTCCATCAGCCGACTCTACGGCGGAGGCTGGGGAAGGGGAACGGGACAGGCCGCCCGATGGGGGCCGTCTCGAGGTCACTCGCCCGGGCGGACGAGGCCGGTCTCGTAGGCGAAGACGATCGCCTGGGCGCGGTCGCGCAGCCCGAGCTTCATCAGCACCCGCCCCACGTGCGTCTTGACCGTCTGTTCCGCCACGAACAGCTTCTCCGCGATCTCCTGGTTGGACAGCGCTTGGGCGACCAGCGTCAGCACCTCCGTCTCCCGCTCGGTCAGCTCGGCCAGTCGCGGCCCCGCCGTCGGGCGGCGCCCGCCCAGCTTGGCGAACTCGTGGATGAGCCGCTTGGTGATCGCCGGAGCGATGAGGGCCTCCCCGGCTGCGACCACACGCACCGCCTCCACCAGCTGCGCGGCGGAGGCGTCCTTGAGCAGGAATCCGCTGGCCCCCGCCCGCAGCGCCGCGTACACGTAGTCGTCGAGATCGAACGTCGTCAGGATGAGCACTTTCGGCCCGGTCTTGCGCGACAGGAGCTCCCTGGTCGCCTCCAGGCCGTTCATGACCGGCATGCGTACGTCCATGAGCACCACGTCCGGACTCAGCGCCGCCGCCCGCTCCACGGCCTCCCGCCCGTTGGCCGCCTCGCCCACGACCTCGATGTCCGGCTGCCCGCTCAGGAACACGGTGAATCCCGTCCGCACCATCCCCTGGTCATCGGCGATCAGAACCCGGATCAAGCCTTCTTCCTCTCCGCCGCCGGCGAACGGCCTCGCCCGCGCGTCATCATCTCGGTCGCCTGGCCTTGCTCGTCTGCGATCTGCGGGCGCGCCTCATCGGGAAGCCTCCTTCGGGCGGCGGGCGCGGCTCGTGGGGCGGCCTCCTGCTCGTTCTCCACGTCGTCCGTGAGCGGCAGCGTCGCGCATACCTCGAAGCCTCCGCTCTCTACCGGACCGGCGGCCAGCGAGCCGCCGAGCAGCGCCGCCCGTTCGCGCATGCCCACGAGGCCCTGACCGCCCCCCGGTGCCGAGCCGGGAGCGGTGCCCGGGCCGTTGGCGACCCGCAGTCGCAGCTTGTCCCGCATTCTCGTTATGTCCAGCGTCACCGTCGCTCCGGGCGCGTGCCGCATCGCGTTGCTGAGCGACTCCTGCACGATCCGGTACGCCGACAGCCCCACGGCGGGCGGCAGCAGTCCGATCGGGCCGGAGCGCTCGACGAGCACGGCCAGTCCGGCGGCGCGGGCATTGGAGAGCAGCTCCTCGAGCCGGTCGAGCCCCGGCTGGGGTGCGGTTTCAGCGCGGCCGTCCTGGTCGCGCAGCACGCCGAGGACCTGGCGCAGCTCGGCGATCGCCTCCAGTGACAGCCCGCGGATCTCCGCCAGCCCTGCCTCCAGCTGCGCGGGATCGCCCCTGGCCTTGAGCGGCACCGCCTCCGCCTGGATCGCGATCACCGACATGTGGTGCGCGACCACGTCATGCAGCTCCCTGGCGATGCGGGCCCGCTCCTCCAGCACCGCCTGCGCACTCTCGGCCTCGCGGGAGCGCCGCTCCTCCTCGCGGAGTCTGGCCGTGGCGCTGCGCCGCATGCGTACGTTGTAGCCGAACAACATCGCGACCGATACCGCGACCGTGACCACAGCTATCGAAGGGGGATGGATAATCCAGGCCGCCACGACCGTGATGAACCAGATCCCCAGTGTGATCCGCCGGTCGCAGCGGACGGCGACGGAGTAGACGACCAGCAGGTACGTCAGGACCGTCGGGAACCTGTAGGGCGGCCCGTAGTCGCTGATGGCGGGGGTCGCGGCGGGTGGCCCGATGTCGCCGACTGTGGTGTACACCCAGACGCCGACGGGCAGCAGCATGGCCGCGAGCCGCCAGGCGGCCAGCGGCCAGCGGTCACGCAGGGCGATCGGCAGCGAGGTCCCGACCGCGGTCAGATAGGCGAACACGTCCGAGACCGGCCCGGCCAGGACCGGGTTGAGCGCGTGGACGCGGGCCGCCTCGGCGTTCCAGGCCAGGACCATCGACACCGTCTGACCGAACAGGGCGAGGGCAAGCACGACGTCGGCCACCTGGACCAGGCTGAAGCTTCCGAACGGGATCGCCGGCCGGAGCCTGCGCGGTGTCCTGAACGTCAGCCGCCGCGATCGTGGGGGCGGATCGGCGTCACCCTGGAACAACGCCATGTCGAGGGAGCGCGTGGCGGCCGCGGCCACCCGCTTGAGCCGGCTGCCGCCCCGGCCGAACGCGCGCTCCCACGATCTGAGGACATCCTCTTCAGGCAGTGTCTCCTGCCCGCCGGGGTCGTCCTGGCCGGGCACGCGGCCGCCCCTCAGGCGGCGGGGACGGGGGACGGAGATCACCTGGTCAAGCTTACGGACGCGGCCTCGGGACGGCGTCACTCCACGGTCTGATCCAGAGCATCACCCTCAGGTATGGCTTACAAGATTACGATCGCCGTGAGCGAACATCGTCAAGAGAGGGAACAACGCCGGGCTCCAATGAATTGAGTCGGTATAACTCAACCCTTTGGAGTTCGCATGAGTGAGAGTCTGATCCTCCCGGTCCTGCCGCTGGACGACGAGGTCGTACTTCCGGGCATGGTCGTCCCGCTGGACCTGTCCGACTCCGAGGTGCGCGCTGCCATCGACGCGGCCCGTGCATCCGGTGGCAACAAGCCGCGGGTCCTCCTCGTTCCCCGGATCGACGGCCGCTACGGCGCGATCGGCGTGCAGGCCGTGGTCGAGCAGGTCGGGAGGCTGCCCGGCGGCGAGCCCGCCGCCGTGGTCCGGGGCGTCAACCGCGTTCGCGTGGGCACCGGCACGACCGGCCCCGGCGCCGCACTGTGGGTCGAGGCCGACACGATCGACACCGTCGCCGCCGGCGAGCGCGCCCAGGAGCTGGCCAAGGAGTACAAGGCCCTCGCCACCACGATCTTGCAGAAGCGCGGCGCCTGGCAGGTGGTCGACCAGGTCAACCAGATCGACGACCCCTCGGTGCTGGCCGACAGCTCCGGCTACACCCCCTGGCTGACCACGGCGCAGAAGGTCGAGCTGCTCGAGGCCGCCGACCCCGCCGACCGGCTGGCCAAGCTGGTCGAATGGTCTCGCGAGCACCTCGCCGAGCTCGACGTCGCCGAGACGATCCGCAAGGACGTCCAGGAGGGCATGGAGAAGCAGCAGCGCGAGTTCCTGCTGCGCCAGCAGCTCGCCGCCGTGCGCAAGGAGCTCAAGGAGCTCAACGGCGACACCGAGACCGAGGAAGAGGACTACCGCGCCCGGGTGGAGGCCGCCGACCTGCCGGAGAAGGTGCGCGAGGCCGCGCTCAAGGAGGTCGACAAGCTGGAGCGGACTCCCGACCAGTCCCCCGAGACGGGTTGGATCCGCACCTGGCTGGACACGGTGCTCGACATCCCGTGGAACACCCGTACCGAGGACAACTACGACATCCCCGGCGCGCGGGGCGTGCTCGACGCCGACCACACGGGCCTGTCCGACGTGAAGGACCGCATCATCGAGCACCTGGCCGTGCGCAAGCGCCGCCAGGACAAGGGCCTCGGTGTGGTGAGCGGCCGCCGCAGCGGCGCCGTGCTGGCGCTCGCCGGCCCTCCCGGGGTCGGCAAGACCTCGCTGGGTGAGTCCGTGGCCCGCGCGATGGGCCGCAAGTTCGTCCGGGTCGCGCTCGGCGGCGTACGCGACGAGGCCGAGATCCGCGGCCACCGCCGCACCTACGTCGGCGCGCTGCCCGGCCGCATCGTCCGCGCCATCCGCGAGGCCGGCTCGATGAACCCGGTCGTCCTGCTCGACGAGGTCGACAAGGTCGGCGCCGACTACCGCGGCGACCCGACGGCCGCCCTGCTGGAGGTGCTCGACCCCGCCCAGAACCACACGTTCCGCGACCACTACCTCGAGGTCGAGCTGGACCTGTCCGACGTGCTCTTCCTGGCCACGGCCAACGTCCTGGAGGCCATCCCCGGGCCGCTGCTGGACCGGATGGAGGTCGTCACGCTCGACGGCTACACCGAGGACGAGAAGGTCGCGATCGCCCGCGACCACCTGCTGCCCAGGCAGCTGGAGCTGGCCGGGCTGACGGCGGAGGAGGTCACGGTCGAGGAGGACGCGCTGCGCAAGCTGGCCGCCGAGTACACCCGCGAGGCGGGCGTCCGGTCGCTGGAGCGCGCGGTCGCGCGGATCCTGCGCAAGGTGGCCGCCAAGGACGAGCTGCCCGTCACGGTCGGCGCGGACGACCTCGTGGGCTACCTCGGGCGGCCGCGGTTCGTGCCGGAGTCGTCCCTGCCCGAGTCCACTCAGCGCACCTCGGTGCCGGGCGTGGCCACGGGCCTGGCGGTCACCGGCGCCGGCGGCGACGTCCTGTACGTCGAGGCGTCCCTGGCCGACCCGGAGACCGGCGAGACCGGCCTCACGCTGACCGGCCAGCTGGGCGACGTGATGAAGGAGTCGGCCAGGATCGCGCTGTCCTACCTGCGCTCGCACGGGGCGGAGCTGGAGCTGCCGGTCACCGCGCTGAAGGACCGCTCGGTGCACGTCCACTTCCCCGCGGGCGCCGTGCCCAAGGACGGCCCCTCGGCCGGTGTGACGCTGACGACCGCGCTGGCGTCCCTCCTGTCCGGCCGTCTGGTGCGCAGCGACGTGGCCATGACCGGTGAGATCTCGCTGACCGGGCGGGTCCTGCCGATCGGCGGCGTCAAGCAGAAGCTCCTGGCGGCGCACCGGGCGGGCATCACCACCGTCCTCATCCCGGCCCGCAACGAGCCGGACCTGGACGACGTGCCCGAGGAGGTCCGCAACGAGCTGACCATCCACGCGGTGAGCGACGTGCGGGAGGTCCTCGACATCGCGCTGACCCCGGCGCAGGTCGCCTCCACGGTCGCCGCATAATCCCGGCATAAATGGGCGAATCATTCAGTCACTTGACTGGATGGTTCGCCCATGTTGTTTTGGCGGCATGTTGTACGAGACCCCGGCGCTGGAGCCCGTGGACAAGGGCGTCCTCGAGGAGATCGAGGAGATGCGGCGCGACCTGAAGTACCGGCTGGCGGGGACACACCGGTGGGACGGGCAGCTGGGCAGGCAGCTGCAGGCGCGGGCGATCCAGGGCTCCAACTCGATCGAGGGCTACCAGGCCAGCGTCGAGGACATCCAGTCCATCATGGCGGGAGAGGAGCCGCTGGAGACGTCGCCGTCGGTGGCTCAGGAGATCGCGGGCTACCAGCAGGCGCTGACCTTCATTCAGCTGCTCTCTCGGGCAGCGGTGTTCCGGTTCGACGTCGGGCTGCTCAACTCGCTCAACTTCATGATGATCGGCCATCATCGCGACAAAACTCCTGGTGTGGTGCGACCTGGCGGCATCTATGTGCGCAACTCCGCGACCGGAGAGGTCGTCTACGAGGGCCCGGATGCCGACGAGGTGCCTGGCCTGATGGACGAGCTCATCGAGTGGCTGAACGGTGGAGACCTCGACGCACCGAGCTATGTGCGGGGCGCAATGGCGCATTTCAACCTTGTCGCGATCCATCCATGGCGTGACGGGAATGGCAGGATGTCGCGCGCCCTGCAGACACTGGTCCTCGGCAGGGATCAGATTCTCACGCCCGAGTTCTCGTCCATCGAGGAGTGGCTCGGCGTGGGCGAGAACACGATCGACTACTACCGCGCGCTTCGCGAGATTCAGCAGGGCATGTGGCGGCCGCATGGTGGGACGCTGAGCTGGGTGCGGTTCTGTCTCAAGGCGCATCACATGCAGGCCCAGCGGGTCCGCCAGCGCCTTGCCGAAGCCGGCGAGATCTGGATGCTCCTGGAGCAACAGATCGACGCCGACGGGCTCAACAGCCGTACCGTCTCCGCGCTCTACGAGGTGTTCGTCAACAGGCGCCTGCGCAGGAGCCGCTACCAGGCCGACGAAGGCCTCAGTCAGGGGCAGGCCGCGCGCGACCTGCGCGATCTCGCCGCCAAGGGGTGGCTGCGGCCGTACGGCGAGACCAAGGGCCGCTTCTACGCCCCGGGGCCGCGCATGGAGCGGATCAAGGCGGACTTCGCCGGACGGGTCACCCCGCTGCGCGACCCGTACCGCTAGGTCTGGAGCTGCTCGAGCAGGTCGGCCGCCACCGCCAGGATGCGGCACTCGGCGGGGGTGAGCTTGCCGGCCAGCGCCTCGGCCAGCCACTGATCCGCGGTGCTCACCTGCTGCGTGAGCGCCGCGGCGCCGCGCTCCGTCAGGACGATGTGGTGCCTGCGGCGGTCGGTCTCGCCGCGCGAGCGGCGGATCAGGCCCTGCTCCTCCAGCGAGGCGAGCACGCGGGTGACGGACTGGGGCTGGAGATGTTCGGCGGCGGCGAGCTCTCCCGCCGTCAGCGCGCCGCGCCTGTGCAGGTGGCCGAGCAGGGAGAGGGCCAGGCGGCCGAGACCCTGCGCGGGCCGCTCGTCGCGCAGGCGCCTCGCCAGGCCGATGGTCGCCCGGCGGAGGGACACGGCTGTGGCACGCAGCTCCTCGTCGTCCATGATTATTACGATAACACTTACTAATTGCCCCGCTAAGCCAGGAAAAATAGGCGCAACTTGATACGCAATGCGTAGGAAAGTGGAGTAGGCTCCCCCGTCGAGGAGGTGCCGCATGCGGATCGAGCTGCGATCCATGGTCGCCGCCGCGCTGGGGCTCGGCGGGCCGGTCGCGTGGGGCGTCGCCATGGGGCGGCCCGCCCTCGGCGCTCTGGCCGCGCTCGGCGCCCTCGCCGTGAGCGGCGTCTCCCTGGGCGGGAGCGCGCCGGACGCTCCCCGGAGTCGCGCGCACGTCCTGGTCCATGGAGCCGCCGTGGTGGTGGCCACGGCCGCGGCGGGGCCCGCCGGGGTCGCCGTCGCGGGGCACGGGTGGCTGACCGCGGTCACCGTCGTGCTCGTCGCGGGCGTGCTCGCGACGGCAGGGGGCATCAGCCGTCCCATGGCCGAGCACAGCACGCGCTTCATCGTCTTCATGGTCATCAGCACCGGCGCGGCGAAGGGCGTCGAGCCGGTCGCCGCCGCCGTGCTGTTCGCCGAGGGGGCGGCCTGGGGCCTGCTGGTCACCGCGCTCTGCCTCCACACGGGACGCCTCCACACGGGACGCCTCCACACGGGACGCCTCCACACGGGACGCCTCCACACGGGACGCCTCCGCCGTGGCGCTCAAGAAGGCCGCCCGCCCGCCGCTCGACCGGCCCCCACGGCGAGAGCGCTGCTGCGGCGCTGGTGGGGGACGCTGAGGAGCGCGCACGGATGGCAGTACCCCATCCGCCTGACCGCGTGCCTCGCCGCCGCCGAGACCGTCGGGCTGCTGTGGCCCCAGCCGACCGCGTCATGGATCGCCGTCACCGTGGTGATCCTCGTCCGCCGCCGGCCGGACGGATCGGCGCGGCGGTCGGTCGAGCGGGCCGCCGGCACCGCCGCCGGAGTGATCGCCGGATCGACCGTGCTCCTGTGGGTACCGCCTTCGTGGCTGCTCGTGCTGTTCGTCGCCGCGCTGGCCGCAGCCAGGCCAGTGCTCAAGGAGCGCAACTACGCCATGTACGCGACCGTCATGACCCCGCTCGTCCTGCTGCTGATGGGGGACGTGTCACCGGCCACCCTCGGCTACCGCCTGGCCGACACGGTGATCGGCTGCGCGATCGCCCTCGCACTGGCCTGTGCGCCGTACGTACGGAAGAAGGAGGCGCTTCGTGCCGCCGTGGGCTGAACATGCGATCTTCTGGCACGTCTACCCGCTCGGTTTCGGCGCGGGCCGGCCGCGCCCGCTGCGGCACCTGGCCGGCTGGCTGGACTACGCCGTCGAGCTGGGCTGCTCGGCGATCATGCTGGGGCCGGTCTTCGCCTCCGAGACGCACGGGTACGACACCGTCGACCATTTCGCGATCGACCCCCGCCTCGGCGACGAGCGGGACTTCGACCACCTCGTCGAGCAGGCACGCGACCGCGGGCTGCGGATCGTGCTGGACGGCGTCTTCAACCACGTGGCGCGGTCGTTCCCCGCAGGGGAGGGCTGGCTCCGGCGCCGGCCGGGATCCGGCGAGTACGACACGTTCGAGGGGCACCACCACCTCGTGGTCCTGGACCACGCGGAGCCGGCCGTGCGCGAGCACGTGACGGCCGTCATGGACCACTGGCTCGGCAGGGGAGCGGCCGGGTGGCGGCTGGACGCGGCGTACGCGGTGCCCGCAGGGTTCTGGGCGCAGGTGCTGCCCGGCGTGCGCGAACGCCACCCGGACGCCTGGTTCTCCGGCGAGGTCATCCACGGCGACTACGCCGACTACGTCGAACGGTCGGGGCTGGACTCCGTCACCCAGTACGAGCTGTGGAAGGCGATCTGGAGCTCGCTCAACGACCGCAACCTGTTCGAGCTGGCCTGGGCGCTCGACCGGCACAACCGGATGCTGGAGACGTTCACGCCCCAGACGTTCGCCGGGAACCACGACGTCACCAGGCTCGCGACCAGGCTCGACGACCCCCGCCACCTCGGGCACGCGCTGGCCGTGCTGTTCACCGTGGGCGGCCTGCCGAGCGTCTACTACGGCGACGAGCAGGCGTTCCAGGGGCTCAAGGAGGAGCGCGAAGGCGGCGACGACGCGATCAGGCCCGCCTTCCCCGACACCCCCGCCGGGCTCGCCCCGGACGGCTGGCCCGCCTACCGTACGCACCAGCGCCTCATCGGCGCGCGCAGGCGCCACAAGGGCGCGGCGACCGCCCGCACCACCGTCGAACACCTCACCGGCACCGCCGCCGTGCTGCGCTCCGGCGCGGGGATCACGCTCCTGCTCAACGTGGGCGACGAGCCGCACCGCTTCCCCGGCCTCGGGGAGGTCCCGCCGCACGCCTGGGAGATCATCGAGGAGAAGTGAGTCACCTCACACCGCGAATCGGGAATGGAGCTTGGTAAAGGTCCCGTTAGGACAGGCGTGACAGAGAACGCCGTGTGTTGTCCGGGCCGAATGCTGAGCCGCTGACGCGACCCCCGCCCGCCCCGTTCTCGTCGAAAGCCCTCCACATGATCGCACCAAGTTTCGTGCTGCGCAGGCTGAGCCACCTGCCCTTCCACCCCGGCACGCGCTGACTCCACGCGCTTTCTTCCGGGTGATGTACGTTCCCGCGGCCCCCTGACGGGCCGCCCTCAGTCGTGGGGATATTCCGTGATCCAGGCTTCCGGCCTGCGCAAGCAGTACGGGGAGACCGTCGCGCTCGACGGCGTCGACCTGCACGTGCGCGAAGGCGAGATCTACGGCGTGCTCGGCCAGAGCGGCGCCGGCAAGAGCACGCTCCTGCGCTGCGTCAACCTGCTCGAACGCCCCACCGCGGGCACCGTCACCGTCGCCGGGCAGGACCTGACCGCGCTGCGCAGCGCCGAGCTCAACCGCGCCAGGCAGCGCATCGGCATGATCCACCAGCACTTCGCGCTGCTGAGCTCGCGCACGGTCGCGGGCAACATCGCGTTCCCGCTGGAGATCATGGGCGTGCCCAGGGCCGAGCGCGACCGGCGCGTCGCCGAGCTGCTGGAGCTGGTCGGGCTCGCGGGCCGCGGCAAGGACCGCCCCAACCAGCTCTCCGGCGGACAGAAGCAGCGGGTCGGCATCGCCAGGGCGCTGGCGGGCAACCCGTCCGTGCTGCTGTCGGACGAGGCCACCTCCGCGCTCGACCCGGCCACCACCCAGTCGATCCTCGCGCTGCTCAAGCGGCTCAACACCGAGCTGGGCCTGACGATCCTGCTCATCACCCACGAGATGAACGTCGTCAAGAGCGTCTGCGACTCGGTCGCCATCATGGCGCACGGCCGCATCGAGGAGTCCGGCGCCATCGCCGACCTCATCAGGACGCCGGGATCCCGCCTGACCAGGGAGATCTTCCCGCTGCCCGAACCCGCCCCGGCCGGCTCGGTGACGCTCACGTTCACCGGCGACCCGCGGCAGCCGGTGGTGTCGGAGGTCGTCAGGAAGTTCGACGTGGACCTGAGCATCCTGGGCGGCTCGATCGAGGACCTCGCCGGCGGCTCGGTGGGCCGCCTGCGCGTCGCGCTCGACGGGGCCGAAACGGCCGCGGCACTGGCGTACCTGCGTGACGCGGGCCTGATCGTGGAGGTGGAGGGCTCATGACCTGGGAGGAGATCCTGCCGCTGCTCTGGCCGGCGACGCTGGAGACGGCGCAGATGGTCGGCTGGTCGACGCTGTTCACCGCGCTGCTCGGGCTGCCGCTCGGCGTGGCGCTGGTGGTGTTCGACCGGGGCGGGCTGCGGCCGCTCCCGGCGTTCAAGTCGGGGCTCGGCTTCGTGGTCAACATCGGCCGGTCGCTGCCGTTCATCGTGCTGATGATCGCGATCATCCCCTTCACCAGGCTCGTCGTCGGGACGACGATCGGGACGGCCGCGTTCGTCGTGCCGCTCACCGTCGGCGCGGTGCCGTTCTACGCCCGGCTCGTCGAGACGGCGCTCAGGGAGGTCGGCGCGGACGTGGTGCAGGCGGCGCAGGCCATGGGCGCGAGCCGCACCACCATCGTGCGCAAGGTCCTGCTGCCCGAGGCGCTGCCCGGGCTGGTCGCGGGCCTGACCGTGACCGTCGTCGCGCTCATCGGCTACTCCGCCATGGCGGGCACGCTCGGCGGCGGCGGCCTGGGCGACCTGGCCGTCCGGTACGGCTACCAGCGGTTCGAAACGCTGCTGATGATCGTGACCGTCGTCCTGCTCCTCGTGATCGTGCAACTTCTGCAGAGCCTGGGCGACTGGGTCGCCCGGCGCCTATCCCACAAGTAAGGAAAAATCATGAAATTTCGTTATATAGCGGGTGCTGTTGCGCTGGCCTTGTCGCTCGCCGCATGCAGTACGTCGCAGTCCGCGACGAAGACGGCTGAGTCGGCCGACACGGTGCTGAAGGTGGGCGCGAGCCCGGTGCCGCACGCGGAGATCCTCAACTTCGTCAAGCAGAACCTGGCCCCTGCCGCCGGGCTGAAGCTGGAGGTCGTGGAGTTCACCGACTACGTGCAGCCGAACGTGCAGCTTGACGAGGGCCAGCTGAGCGCCAACTTCTTCCAGCACAAGCCGTACCTTGACGACTTCAACGCCTCCAAGGGCACCAAGCTGACCTTCGTCACGCCGGTCCACCTGGAGCCGCTGGGCCTGTACTCCAAGAAGATCACCTCCGTGTCGGCGCTGGCCGGCGGCGCGACCGTGGCCGTCCCCAACGACGCCACCAACTTGGGCCGCGCGCTCAAGCTGCTCGCCGACAACGGCCTGGTCAAGCTCAAGGACGGCGTCGGCACCGCCGCCACCGAGCGCGACGTGGTGGACAACCCGAAGAAGCTGCAGTTCAAGCCGCTCGAGGCGGCTCAGCTCCCGCGCTCGCTCGAGGACGTGGACGCCGCCGTGATCAACGGCAACTACGCCATCGAGGCCGGGCTCAAGCCCGCTTCGCAGGCGCTGGTGCTGGAGAAGACCGAGGGCAACCCGTACGTCAACGGCCTCGTCGTCCAGGCCGGCCACGAGAAGGACGCCAACATCGTCACCCTCGGCAAGCTCCTGCAGGACCCGAAGGTCAAGGACTTCATCAAGCAGAAGTACGAGGGCTCGGTCATTCCCGCGGAGTGACCCGCATGTGAGCGGACCGCCGACCATGCCAGGCCGCGATCTCGATGCCGAGGTCGCGGCTTCGCGCTTTCACGCGCGCCTGCGACGGGTGGTGGCGTGGCGACGGTCGGCCGAATAGTGTTCGGTCATGTATCCGGGAGCCATCGCAGCAGTCACCCCAGACAAGCCCGCTGTGATCATGGCGGGCTCCGGACGGATCATCACCTACCGCGAGCTCGACGAGGAGTCGAACCGGCTGGCCCACCTGTTCCGCGCCGCCGGCCTGCGGCCGGGCGACCACATCGCCTTCATGCTCCCCAACCACCCGCTCTTCCTGGCAGTCGCCTGGGCGGCGCTCCGCTCCGGCCTGTACTACACGCCGATCAGCTCGCGCCTGCAGCCCGACGAACTGGCCTACATCGTGGACAACTGCGGCGCCCGGGCGTTCGTCTCCAGTGCCGAGCTGGCCCCCGTGGCCGGCTCGGTCAGCGCCGCCCCCGGCGTGGAGATGCGGCTCATGCTGGACGGCGTGGCCGAGGGCTTCGAGGCGTACGAGGAGGCGGTCGCCAAGCAGCCGGCCACCCCGGTCGACGACGAGTGCATGGGCGCGGACATGCTCTACTCGTCGGGCACCACCGGACGGCCGAAGGGCGTGAAGATCCCCTCCGCGCACGGCCCGCTCACCGAGCCGGGCGCGCTGCTCCATCTCGTCCAGGCGCTCTTCGCGCCGTCGGCGGAGAGCGTCTACCTCTCACCCGCGCCGCTCTACCACGCCGCGCCGCTGCGCTACAGCCTGACGTTCCAGCGGCTCGGGGCCACGGTGGTGGTGATGGAGCGCTTCGACCCCGAGGGGTTCCTGGCGCTGGTGGAGCGGTACGGGGTCACGCACGCGCAGCTCGTGCCGACGATGTTCATCAAGATGCTCAAGCTGCCCGACAAAATTCGTACAAAATATGACCTCTCCTCGCTCCAGTGCGCGATTCACGCCGCCGCCCCCTGCCCCGTCCCCGTCAAGGAGCAGATGATCGACTGGTGGGGCCCGATCATCCACGAGTATTACGCGGGCACCGAGGGCAACGGCTTCCTCTATGTCAACTCCGAGGACTGGCTCCGGCACAAGGGCACGGTCGGCCGCTCGCTGCTCGGCGTCGTGCACGTCTGCGACGAGGACGGCAACGACGTGCCGCCGGGCGTGGACGGCACGGTCTACTTCGAGAACGGCGCCCGGTTCGAGTATCACGGCGACCCGGACAAGACCCGCTCCGCGCGGGATCCCCAGGGCAGGGGCTGGACCACTCTGGGCGACATCGGCCGCCTGGACGACGAGGGCTTCCTCTACCTCACCGACCGCCGCTCGTACATGATCATCTCTGGGGGTGTGAACATCTACCCGCAGGAGGCCGAGAACGTGCTGTCGGTGCACCCGAAGGTGGCGGATGTGGCGGTGTTCGGGGTGCCGGACGAGGAGATGGGGGAGCAGGTCAAGGCCGTGGTCGAGCCGGTGTCCATGGCGGAGGCGGGCCCGGAGCTGGAGGCGGAGCTGATCGCGTACTGCCGCGAGCGTCTGGCACACTACAAGTGCCCGAAATCGGTGGACTTCCGCGAGGCACTGCCGCGCCACCCGACGGGCAAGCTTTACAAGCGCCTGCTCAGAGACGAGTACTGGCCGGTACGCGGGTAAAACTCGGCAATTTCCTACGCCCCCGCCCCGGCTCCCCACCTCGATCGATAAAGCAGCCGTCAACCCTCTCACCAACCTCAAAGGACCGGCTTAACCAGCTCTTACGTCGGTCTTGGCACCCTTGAGTCATCGGGACTCGAGGGAGATGACAGATGAACGCGAATGAGCCTCGCGAGCAGGGCACCGGCGGGTGGAGCCAGTTCGGCAACACCCCGCCGGCCCCCGGGGGCTTCCCCCGCAGAGACACACAGATCCTTGGACAGCCGCTTCCTCCGCCCCCGCCGCCGAAGAAGCCCGGCCTGTCCGTCATGGGGCGCAGGGCCATCGCGGGCCTCGCGCTCGCGGCCACGGCCATCGGTGGCGGCGTCGTGGGGGCCGTCGTCGCCAACTCGTTCCAGCCCGAGCCGCTCGCCAGCAGCGCCACGCCGAGCCCCGTCTTCAAGTCGGCCTCCAACCAGCTCACCATCGCGCAGGTGGCCGCCAAGGTGCAGCCCAGCGTCGTGATGATCCAGGGTCAGACCGGCGAGGGCTCCGGCGTCGTGCTCTCGGAGGACGGGCTCATCCTCACCAACAACCACGTGGTCGAGGGTGCCAACCAGGGCGGCGGGCAGATGACCGTCAAGTTCAACGACGGCAAGACCGCCAAGGCCACCGTCGTCGGCACCGACCCGGCCACCGACCTCGCCGTCATCAGGGCGGAGGGCGTGTCGGGGCTGACCAAGGCCACGCTCGGCGACAGCGACATCGTCAAGGTCGGCGACCCCGTACTGGCCATCGGAAGCCCGCTCGGCCTCGACGGATCCGTCACCGCCGGCATCGTCAGCGCGCTCGACCGCACGCTCACCGTCGGCGGCGAGCAGCGCCAGCAGATCCCGCCGGGCTGGGGCCTGGAGCAGCAGAGCCAGGGGAGCGGGACCACCACGATCGGCGGCGCCATCCAGACCGACGCCTCCATCAACCCCGGCAACTCCGGCGGCGCGCTCGTGAACGCCGCGGGCGAGCTGATCGGCATCAACACCGCCATCGCCTCGGACGCCGCGGGCGGCGGCGTCGGCTTCGCCATCCCGGTCAACACCGCCAAGCAGGTCGCCGAGCAGCTCATCAGCAATGGCAAGGTCAGCCATGCCTTCCTCGGCGTGAGCGTCACCGACGCGACGGGCGACGTGCCGGGCGCCCTCATCAGGCAGGTCACCGAGGGAAGCCCGGCGGCGAAGGCGGGACTGCAGCAGGGAGACCTGATCACCAGCATCGGTGGCAAGGCGGTTGACGGCGGAGATACTGTAGTTGGGCAGGTCAGAGGTTTCAAACCGGGCCAACAGGTCAAGATCACATACATGAGGGACGGCAAGACGCACGACGTCACCGTGACCCTCGAAGAGAAGAAATAACCAGGACCCCCTCCCGGACGGGTGTGCCGTCGAGATCGCTGCGGACTCGGCGGCACACCCCCCATTTGTCTCAGGAGAAGCGCCGGCCCTCGTCGCGCCGGTAGGCCCAGCCCGCCGCGAGCGCGAGGGCTATGGTCCACACGGCCAGCATGACGAGCGCGACCGGGTCGGGCCTGAGGTCCGCGGTCACCGCCCAGAGCAGCTCGGCCGCCCCTCTGGCCGGCGTGTACGGGGAGACGGCCTCGATGAAGCCGGGCAGCGCCGCGGGCGGCAGCAGCAGCCCGCCGACCACCGCCAGCGGGAAGAACATGATCTGCGACACCGCGATCGCGCCCTTCGAGCTCATCAGGAAGCCGATCAGCAGGCCCATCAGCATGAACGGGATCCCACCCACGACCAGCGCCACCAGCCCGAGCAGCAGCCGGACCGGCGTGATCGTGGCCGCCGTGAGGAAGGCCGCCACCAGCAGCACGGGGATCACCGAGACCAGCATGACGGCCACGGTGGTGAGGATCCGCCCGGCGAAGCGGGGGAACGGGCCTGCGGGGAGCGTGCGCAGGTACGGGTTCCAGGGCTGCTCGCGGTCCTGCGCGACACTGATGGCGAGCCCGATCAGCGCCCCCGACATCGCGCCGAAGAACATCAGCGACGCCGTCGCCGTCGTGGCTGCCTGGGGATCGCCGCCCGCGAACGGCACCACGAAGGCCAGCATCGACACGGCCGGGAAGAACGCGCTGGCCAGGATGCTGATCGGCACCCTGATCTGCTCCAGCACGAGATAGCGGGTGTGCGCGAGGACCAGGCTAGACATGCGCGGACTCCTTCGAGGTGATGGCGAGGAAGGCCTCCTCCAGGGTGGTCGGCCTGATCTCGAGCCCGGAGAACGGCGTGCCGCTCCGCACCAGCTCGACGACCAGCCGGTCGGGGTCGGCGGTCATCAGATGGATCCGGCCGTCCTCGCGTTCGGAGCCGATCACCCCGGGCAGCTCGGGCAGATCCGCCGCGGAGAGCGAGACGCGCCGCACGCCCACGATGTCGCGTACGGCCCGCACGGTGTCGTCGGCCAGCACGCGGCCGTGGCCCACCACCACGACCCGCTCGGCCAGGGCCTCGATCTCCTCCAGGTAGTGGCTGGTGAGCAGGACGGTGCCGCCGCCCTCGTGGAAGGCCCGGACGCCCTCCCACAGCGAGCGCCTGGCCTCGACGTCCAGGCCGGTCGTGGGCTCGTCCAGGAAGACCAGCTTCGGGTCGCCCGCGAACGCCAGCGCCACCGCCAGCCGCCGCTTCTGCCCGCCGGACAGGCCGCCGATCTGCCGCTTGACCAGGTCTTGGAGGCCGAAGCGCGCCAGCAGCTCCTCTTTCTCCGCCTTTTTCGGGAAATGCGCGGATACGAAGTCGACGATCTCGCCGACGCGTAACGACTCCGGCAGCCCGGTCTCCTGCGGAGTCACGCCGATGCCGCGCCGCGTCGCCGGGTCCTGCGGGGAGCCGCCGAGCAGCTCGACCGTGCCGGATGTCGGGCGGCGCAGCCCCACGAACAGGTTGATCAGGGTGGACTTGCCCGCGCCGTTCGGGCCGAGCAGCCCGACCAGTTCGCCCGCCCTGATGTCGAGTGAGAGGCGGTCGAGCGCGAGCACGTCGCCGTAGCGGCGGCTGACCTCGATCGCTCTGGCGAGGACCGTCATGACATTCCTCCTGCGCTGTCGAGCAAGGCGCGGATCGCCTTGGTGTAGTCCTCGAAGGCCAGCCGTCCGCGCTTGGTGAGAGCCACGAACGTGACCGGGGTGCGGCCCTTGTGCGTCTTGGTGATCTGGACGTATCCGGCGTCCTCCAGCTTGGTGAGGTGCACCGACAGGTTGCCCGCGGTCATGCCGAGCAGCTCCTTCAGTGCCGGGAACGCCATCTCGTTTCCCTCGCCGAGCATGTTCAGCGCGGCGACCACCCGGAGCCTGGCCTGCGCGTGGATCACCGGGTCGAGCTCGGGCGGCGCCTGGTCCGCGCTCACCGGCGGCGCCTCAGCCACAGGCCGGCGACGATGAAGCCGCCTCCCAGCAGCACGGCCGTCAGCAGCGCGTGCCAGCCGACGCCGAGCAGCACGCCCAGGGCGTCGACGGCGGCGACCCAGACGCCGATGAAGAACATCGGCCAGTAGAGCCAGATCGCGCCCCCGGCCATGTTCATGACCGCGACGATCATGAGCGACGCGCCTCCCCAGGCGAGGCCGCTCTCATCGGGAGGCAGGAGGGAGCTGAGCCTGACGCAGATGACCCACACAAGCAGCATCCCGGCGAACCATGTGTACCCGTACATCGTACCCCTGGCCGTGTGGTCGCCGCGGACTCCTCTGTTCATCCGCACGATCCCGAACGCGGCCACCGCCCCGGCCACGAGCTGCGCGCTCATCAGCACCGCCAGCGCCTGCGTCTGGGAGATCGGCGCGTACGAGTGGCCGTCGAGGCCGTAGTGCAGGAAGAGCGCGGTGAAGCCGAGCAGCCAGGCGACGCCCCAGGGGACGTAGAGCAGGAGCGGGTCGCCGTACAGCCACCGCGCGGTGGCGGCGCGCTGCTCCTCGATGACGCGCAGCATCTCCTCGGGACTCGCCACGTGGTCGTCGTCGCTCGCCATCGCAAACCCCTCGCTCTCTCAAACTGGTTTGTACTTTAAACCAGATTGCCGCGCCAACTCAATCCCTCTCTTCAGGCAGGGACTCAGCGCCTGGTCAGGACCTCGGACTCCCACAGGTCGCGGTAGTAGCCGGGCACGGCGACGAGCTGGTCATGCCGCCCTCTCTGGATGACCCGGCCCTCCTCGAGCACGACGATCTCGTCCACGCTCTCCAGCCCTCGCAGCCGGTGCGTGACCAGGAGCGTGGTGCGGTCCCTGGTGACGTCGAGCAGGTCGCTCATCAGCCGGTCGGCCGTCTCCTCGTCGAGCGCCTCGGCGGGCTCGTCGAGCAGCAGCACGGGCGGGTCGTACAGCAGCGCCCTGGCCAGCGCCAGCCGCTGCAACTGGCCGCCGGACACGGTCCTGCCGTCCTCGCCCAGCTCCGCGTCCCACCCGGTCCGCTCGACCCATCCGTCGAGCCTGGCATCCCGTACGGCGCGATCGAGCGCCTCGTCGCCGGCCTCGGGGCCCGCGAGGCGCAGGTTGTCGCGGAGGGTGGTGCGGAAGATGTACGGGTCCTGGGTGAGCCCGGTCATGAGCGTCCGCACGTCGTCACCCGCGAGGTCGCGTACGTCGACGTCGTTGACGCGGATGCTGCCCGACTCCGGCTCGACCAGCCGCATCAGCGCGGCCAGCAACGTGCTCTTCCCCGCGCCGCTCGGACCGACGATCGCGACCCGCTTGCCGGGGGTGAGCGTCAACGACACCCCGTCCAGCGCCGGCGCTGTTTCAGCGGCGGGGGTGGGGTGGCGGACCACCAGGTCGTCGATCTCGACGGTCAGCGGGGAGGCGGGCAGGGGTGCGGGCGCCGGGGGCTCCGTGACGGCGGGGGTGGCGGAGCGGACCTCGCGCAGGCGCCGGAGCGCGGCCGTGATCCCCGCCAGGCGCTCGCCCGCCGCGGCCAGCGGCAGCACCGGCTCGAACGACACCAGGGCGGTCAGCGCGAGCACGGCCGTCGCGACCGAATCGGCGCCCGCCCCCTGGGCGAGCAGGACGATGGCCGCCACCGTCAGCCCCTGCACCAGCGTGCCCCCGGCCAGGGCGGCGGCGTGCACGCGGGCCTGGCGGCGCTCGAGCGCGGCCAGGGACTCGTCGGCGGCCAGCGCCTTGGCCAGCGCCTCGTCGTCGGCGCCGTAGGCGGCCAGGTCGGCGGAGCCGTGCACCAGGTCCGCCACCCGGCCCGCCAGGGCCGCCCTGGCGGGCGCGATCCTGGCCGACCAGCGGCGGGCGGCGGCGGCCGTACCGGCGGGCAGCGCCACCCCGGCCAGCACCAGCCCGGCCACCAGTACCAGCGCCGTCACCGGCAGGACGGTCAGCCCGATGACCACGGCCGCCAGCCCCGCCGCGGCGGCCGCGGCGGCGGGCAGCAGGCAGCGTACGAGCAGGTCCTGTACGGCCTCGGTGTCGTCCACCATGCGGCTGAGCAGGTCGGCGCCGCCGTGCCTCGGCTGCTGGGGCGGGACGAGGGCCTCGTAGAGGCGTTCGCGGGTGCCTGCCTGGGCGCGGAGCGCGACGTCGTGACCGGTGAGGCGTTCGGCGTAGCGGAAGACGCCCTTGCTGGTGGCGAACGCCCTGGTCGCCACGATCGCCACGCTCAGGGCCGCGAGCGACGGCTGCTGCGCAGCCCGGGTGATCAGCCACGCGGCGGCGGCGATGAGCCCGAGCCCGGCCAGGTCGGCCGCCGCCCCGGCCAGCACGGCCCAGACCAGCCGCACTGCCATGCGCCGGTTCACGGCCTGCCCCCTTCGGACCACTGCATGCGCCGGTTCACCGTCCGCTCCCTTCGGCCTGCGCCGTGATGTCGGTCTGCGCCGTGATGCCGCCCTGTGCCGTGATGTCGGCCTGCGCCGTGATGTCGGTCTGCGCCGTGATGCCGCCCTGTGCCGTGATGTCGGCCTGCGCCGTGATGTCGGTCTGCGCCGTGATGCCGCCC